>NZ_JAPVLS010000036.1:0-89875 GCF_027158125.1 Streptomyces sp. H39-C1 | reverse complement strand
TGTCTCGGCGCCCGGGGCGACGGGGGTCCCCACCGCCGCGTGCACCCCCAGGAGCCGGCCGTCGCGTTCCAGGGCGCGGCGCTGCCGCGCCTCGCGGCGCTGAGCGTACCGGCGGACGCCGGCCGCGAGGTGCACCTGCTCCGCGCCGGCCTCGGCGGCCACCGCGCGGACCTGTTCGGTGACGTCGCCGGTGCGCAGGGCCAGCCGGGCTCCGGTGCGGCGCAGCCGGGTGTCGAGATCGGCGAGGCAGCCGGCCAGGAAGGCGGCGCGGTTGGGGGAGGGACAGCCGGCGTCGCGGATCGCGTGGTCCACGACGAAGAGCGGGACGACCTGGTCGGCCGAGCCCAACGCGCCGCGGAGCGAGGGGTTGTCGTGCAGCCGGAGGTCGCCGGTGAACAGCGCGATGGAGACGGACATACCGCCAACAGCTACCGACTCCGGCGGCCCGCGGCCGGGCGACACGCGGAGGGCACGGTCACGCCTACTCGAAGGAGCACGCGCTGCTCGAAGAAAGCGGTCACACCTTGCCGAGCATGCGCTCCAGTACGGCCCGCTGCCCTGGCCGGGCCACCTCGTACCGGGTGCGCCCCAGGTCGGTGATCCCGACCCGTACGCCGCGCCGGTCCTCGTCGCAGATCCCGCGGCTCACCAGGCCGTCCTTCTCCAGCCGGGCCACCAGCCGGGACAGCGCGCTCTGGCTCAGATGGACCCGGTCGGCCAGTTCCTGGACGCGGAAGGTGCAGCCGCCGTCCGCCGGATCCCCGCCGGCGAGTACGTCGAGGACCTCGAAATCGCTGGCCCCGAGACCGTGCTGATGCAGCTCACGGTCGAGTTCGCACGCCGTACGCGCGTGGACGGCGAGGATCGCCCGCCATTCCTCCACGAGCGCCCGCTCACCTTTGTCACCGGTCATCTCTGCACGGTAGCAGAAAAACGACGCTCCATGCGCAAGCATTAAATGCACTTGCATTGGATGCATGCGCATGTAGTCTGCTCCGCATGACCTCTCCGTCCTCCACCGTCCGCGCTACCGAAGCGAGTTGGAACGCCCGCCAGTGGGGCACCCTGCTGGTGCTCTGCGCGGCGCTGTTCCTCGACGCGCTCGATGTATCGATGGTGGGCGTAGCCCTCCCCTCGATCGCCCACGACCTCGACCTCACCACCGCCTCGCTCCAGTGGATCGTCAGCGGCTACATCCTCGGCTACGGCGGTCTGCTGCTGCTCGGCGGCCGCGCCGCCGACCTGCTCGGACGCCGCCGCGTCTTCCTGATCGCGCTCGGCGTCTTCGCCGCCGCCTCGCTGCTCGCCGGCGTCGTCGACTCCGGTGAGCTGCTCATCGCCACCCGCTTCATCAAGGGTCTGAGCGCCGCGTTCACCGCACCCGCCGGACTGTCGATCATCACCACCTCGTTCGCCGAGGGCCCGGTCCGCAACCGGGCGCTCACCATCTACGCCTCCTGCGGCGCGACCGGCTTCTCGATGGGCCTGGTGCTCTCCGGGCTGCTCACCGAGGTGGGCTGGCGCTGGACCATGCTGCTGCCCGCACCGGTCGCCCTGATCGCCCTCGTCGTCGGCCTCAAGCTCATCCCCAGGAGCCCCCGCGAGAGCGGCGCGGGACGCGGCTACGACCTGCCCGGCGCGCTGACCGGTACCGCCGCGATGCTGCTGCTCGTCTACACCGTCGTCGAAGCCGGACAGACCGGCTGGGGCTCGGCCCGCACCCTGGTGTCGTTCGGCGTCGTCGCCGTACTGCTGGCCGGCTTCATCGCCATCGAACGGCGCTCCGCGCACCCGCTGATCCGGCTCGGCATCCTGCGCTCCCCCAACCAGATCCGCGCCAACCTGGGCGGCGCCACCTTCATGGGGTCGTACATCGGCTTCCAGTTCCTCGTCACCCAGTACATGCAGTCCCTGCTCGGCTGGTCGGCACTGCACACCGCGCTCGCCTTCCTGCCGGCCGGCGCGCTGGTGGCCATCGCCTCGCCCCGGATGGGGCCGGTGGTCGACCGGTTCGGCACCCCGCGGGTGATCACGGCGGGCTTCGCCTCGCTCGTCCTCGGCTATGTGCTCTTCCTGCGGGTCGACCTGTCGCCCGCCTACGCCCTCGACATCCTGCCGTCGATGCTGCTGCTCGGCACCGCCTTCACCCTCGCCTACTCGTCGCTCAACATCCAGGCCACCAACGGCGTCAGCGACCATGAGCAGGGCATGGTCTCCGGCCTGCTCAACAGCTCGTTCCAGGTGGGCGGGGCGATCTTCCTGGCCATCGTGACCGCGGTGGTGACGTCGAGCGGCACCGGGTCGCCCAGCACGCCGCAGGCGGTCCTGGACACCTACCGGCCGGGGCTCGTGGTCGTCACCCTCATCGGGGTGGCGGGGCTGCTGATCACCGTCACCGGGCTGCGCAAGCGCCGTCCGGCCCACGAGATCGTCGTCGCGACCTCCGTACCGTCGGCCTCGTCCGCCGGTGTGGTGGCGGCGGAGGCCGAGGCGCAGCCGGTGGCGGTGCGCGACTGACCGACCGGTCCGCCGTACCACCCGGGAACCGACCGTCGTCCGGTCCCGCGCCACGAGGGAGGGCGCGGGGCCGGACGTCTCCCGTGGCGCGGGGCCGGGTGCCGGACCGGCGGATTGTGCCGCCGGTCCCAGGGGAAGGGTGTTCCTATGCGTGGGACTCGTACACAGGCCGAGCGGGACGCCACCACGGTCGAGATGATGTACGCGGCGGCGGCCGGAACGGTCTTCGCCGCGATCGCCTTCGCCCTGGTGGTGAGCCCGGTGCTAGCCGGGCGGGTGCACGGCGACGCCCGGCACAGCTGGGTGACGGCGGCCGTCGCCGTGGCGGTGGTGACCTTCTGCGGCACGGTGGCCGGCGTCCTGCAGCGCCACGAGAACCGGACGCGCGAAGCGCGGGACGTACCGGGCCGCAGAGAATCCCGCTGAGCCGGATCGATTCAACCCCGGTCGGGTGCCGGCCCCTTCGGTCAGCCGAGCCACCCAGGGCGTACCAGCCCGGACTCATAGGCCAGGACGACGAGTTGGGCCCGGTCGCGGGCACCGAGCTTGATCATGGCGCGGCTGACATGGGTCTTGGCGGTGAGCGGGCTGACAACGAGTCTGCGGGCGATCTCCTCGTTCGACAGGCCGATGCCCACCAGCGCCATCACCTCGCGCTCGCGGTCGGTGAGGTGCTCCAGGCCCGCGACGGTCGTCGGCTCCTTCGACCGGGCCGCGAACTCCGCGATCAGCCGGCGGGTCACCCCCGGCGAGAGGAGGGCGTCGCCCTCCACCACCGCCCGGACCGCCCGCAGCAGTTCCGCCGGCTCGGTGTCCTTGACCAGGAAGCCGGAGGCACCGGCGCGGATCGCCTCGAAGACGTACTCGTCCAGCTCGAACGTGGTCAGGATGACCACCTTGACGCCGGTCAGCGCCGGATCCGCGGTGATGTGCCGGGTGGCCGCCAGACCGTCCATACGCGGCATGCGGATGTCCATCAGGACGGCGTCCGGGGTGAGTTCGCGCACCAGCCGCAGCGCCGCCTCCCCGTCGTCGGCCTCGCCGACCACCTCGATATCGCTCTGGACGTCGAGCAGCGCCCGGAAGCCGGCCCTCACCAGGACCTGGTCGTCGGCAAGCAGTACGCGGATCATCGGCCCTCTTCCTCGGTGGCGCCCGCCACGGTACCGGCCGCGCCGGACGGCAGCCGTGCCAGCACGCGGAAGCCGCCGCCGGGGCGCGGTCCTGCCTCGACCGTGCCGCCCAGCGCCGCGGCCCGTTCGCGCATACCGATCAGGCCGTTGCCGCCGCCCCCGTCGCCCTCCTGCCGCTGCGCCGAGGGTCCGTCGTCGTCCACGCTCAGCTCGACCCCCTCCGGCCCGTATCCGAGGCGGACGCGCGCGGTGCGGGAGCCGGAGTGCCGGACGATGTTGGTCAGCGCCTCCTGGATGATGCGGAACGCCGCGAGGTCCGCGCCGGGCGGCAGCGGGAAGCGCGCTCCGGCGGTGGTGATGTCCACCGTCAGACCGGCGCCGGCCGCCTGTTCGGCGAGTTCGGGCAGCCGGTCCAGGCCGGGGGCGGGCGACCGCGGCGCGTCACCCGGTGCCCGCAGGGTGCTGAGCACCTGTCGGACCTCGCCGAGCGCCTCCTTGCTGGCGGCTTTGATGGTGGTCAGCGCCGTACGGGCCTGCTCGGGGTGGTCGTCCATGAGCGCGAGGGCGACACCCGCCTGCACATTGATCACCGAGATGCTGTGCGCGAGGACGTCGTGCAGCTCCCGGGCGATCCGCAGCCGCTCCTCGTCGGCGCGCCGGTTCTCCGCCTCCTCGCGCTCGCGCCGCTCGCGCGCGATCCGCTCACGGCGGGCCCGGAACAGCTCGGCGCCGGCCAGGACCGCCAGCAGCCAGGCGGCGATGCCGGACGCGGCCATCCAGGACGAGGGGCCGTCGCCCTCCGGCGGCAGCCAGCGGTACAGCCACTGGCCGACCAGCAGCTCCCCTGCGTAGACCACCCCCGCGATGATCAGCACGGCGCGGCGGCGGCCCGCTCCGATGGCGGCGAAGAAGGCCACGACCACGCTGAGGAAGACCGGCCCGTACGGGTAGCCGAGCGCGAGATAGCCGCCGGCCACGGCGGCGGTGCCGGCGGCGACGAACACCGGCAGGCGGTGGCGCAGCGGCAGCATCGCCGGTCCTGCCAGCAGCAGTACGTAGGCCAGCGAGTCCAGGGGCACGCGGCCCGTCTGGTTGCGCGCCGCTCCGTTGGAGCCGACGAGCTGCGCGACCGCCACGGCGATCGAGGAGATCCAGGGGTAGCGGGTGGCGATGCCACGGAACCGGGGTGCCCGGGGCGACTCCTGGTCTGTCATGCCGCAACGCTAGACCGGCGGACCGATGGCCGTCGTCCGCTGCCGGTGGTCATCGTGACTACTCCGCTGGGAGTACGGCGGCGGGCGACAGCCCGACCTGGCCGGCCAGCGCGCCCACGGCCTGGTCGAAGAACGCACCGCGGGCCTCCACCACGCGGTTGAACTGGCCGAAGAGCTCGAAGCTCAGCAGTCCGAAGAGCTGGGCCCAGCTGCCGACCAGCGCGGCGACGACCGGGATGGGGAGCTCCGGGCCCAGCTCCGCCGCCAGCCGGGCGGCGTCCGCCCTGACCGGCGCGGCCAACGGCGATCCGGGGGGCGGGCCCAGGGTGCCGGCCGCATGCGCCTCCCGCACCACGGCGACCAGCGTGAGCGGTACGCGGGAGGCGGGGCCCACGGTGTCCATCGGCGCGATGTAGCCGGGCACCGGCGAGCCGTAGATGAGGGCGTACTCGTGCGGGCGTGCCAGGGCCCAGTCGCGCACCGAGCGGCAGACCGCCACCCAGCGCGCGTGCGGGGCGTCGCCGGCCGTGCGGGCGAGGGCGGCCTCGGCCTCCGCTCCCATGGCGTCGTACGCGTCGATGATGAGCGCGGTCAGCAGCTCGTCCCGGCTCGGGAAGTAGCGGTAGAGGGCCGAGGAGACCATGCCCAGCTCGCGCGCCACCGCACGCAGGGAGAGGCGGGACGCGCCCTCGGCGGCCAGCTGCCGTCTCGCTTCTTCCTTTATGGCGGCGGTTACTTCGATTCGGGCCCGTTCCCTGGCTCCGCGGATCACACTCATGTCGTCCAGTCTGCCATCTTCCGGAGCATCGGCCAACAATGAGAGCACCGCTCTTGTTTTTTCCGGACGACGGTGACAGGCTGAACTCAAGCGAGAGCACCGCTCTCCATTTCGCCTCAGGGAGCACCGATCATGGCCGACCGCGACCACGTCAAGAAGCCCGGCTGGTTCACCGTCAACGTCTTCAACCGCACGGTCGCGTGGCTGACCCGGCGCGGGCTGAGCATCTGGGGATCGCGGGTGCTGGCCGTGAAGGGCCGCAAGAGCGGCGAATGGCGGCGCACCCCGGTCAACCTGCTGACGGTCGGCGAGGAGCGCTACCTGGTGGCCCCGCGCGGGCACGTCCAGTGGACGCACAACATGCGGGCGGCCGGCGGCGGGCAGCTCATCCTCGGCCGGAGGACCGAGGAGTTCACCGCGACCGAGATCGCCGATGACGACAAGCCGGTGCTGCTGCGCGCCTACCTCAAACGCTGGAAGGCCGAGGTCGGCGTGTTCTTCGGCGGCGTCGGACCCGATTCGACCGACGAGGAGCTGCGCGCGATAGCGCACAAGCACCCCGTCTTCCTGGTCACCACCTCGGGCTGACGGCGAACCGCCCGCGAACGGCCTGCGGGCGGACCGCCAGGAACAGGGGCCGACGGGCCACGGGACCACGGAGCCGTCGGACTACGGGGCGAAGGTCACCTCGACCTTGGTGAACCCGAGCGAGGTGAGCAGCCGCTGCAGCATCGACTGGGTGTTGGCCTCCGCGCGCCGGCCCAGCTCGGTCGCCTTGGCCGCGTCCTGGATCTTCTGCGCGGCCAGTTCGTTCAGCTGCTTCTCGTTCCCGGGGTTGTTGCCCAGGAAGTCGCCGAGCCGGTCGAAGAAGCCCCGCTGCTGGGAGACCACATAGGAGTTCTTCGGGTCGAGGGCGGTGCGCTCCAGCTCCGCGTGGGGCAGCCGGATGGTCGCGGCGGTGCGGTCGGCGGAGACCGTGACCGCGTCCTTGCCGACCTTGCCCAGGTCCACATAGGAGTCGACGCTGCCCGCGCCGACGTACAGCGTCCGCTTGCCCTTCACGGAGTCGGGAAGGAAGGTCGCGTCCTTCTGCAGATCGACGACGACCTGGAAGTTCCCGCTCGCGCCCTGGAAGCGGCTCATGTCCTGGATCGACTTCAGCACCACGGGACCGCTGCGGTCCTTGGTCTTCTCGCCGAACGGATTGGGGATTCCGGGAAGCAGGTCTGCCTTGGCGAAGAGAAAGAAAAGCCCGGCCAGGACCACCACCGTGGCGGTCAGCCTGGCCCACCACGGCATTCGGCCCGCACTGTCGCGCAACACCATGTTGACGGCACCTCCTGGGAAGTCGCCTTCCCCTCAAGTGCCGTTCCATGGGCCGCCGTTACGAACGGTCCAGCGCCCACAGCGCCCGGCGGGCGAGCGGATGGTTACGGACCAGGTCCGCGAGGGTGCCCTTGCCGCGGGTGATCCCCGCGAAAGCGTTCCAGGCCGGCGGGAAGGTGGTGAGAACGGCGTGCAGCAGACCGGGGCGCTTCTCGAACAGGGCCAGCATCCGCCGCCCCACCCCCATCTCCACACCGAGCCCGGCCTTCACGGCGAAGGCGTAGTTCAGCGCCTGCCGGCGGGCGTCGACCGCGTCGTGCGCCTCGGAGATCCGGACCGCCCACTCCCCCGCCAGCCGTCCGGAGCGCAGCGCGAACGAGATGCCCTCACGGGTCCACGGCTCCAGCAGCCCCGCCGCGTCACCGCACACCAGGACCCGGCCACGGGACAGCGGGGAGTCGTCGGAGCGGCAGCGGGTGAGGTGCCCGGAGGAGATGCTCGGTTCGAAGCCGGCCAGCCCGAGGCGGGCGATGAAGTCCTCCAGGTAGCGCTTGGTCGCGCTGCCGTCACCGCGCGCGGAGATCACGCCGACGGTGAGCGAGTCGCCCTTGGGGAACACCCAGCCGTAACTGCCGGGCAGCGGGCCCCAGTCGATGAGGACGCGGCCGGCCCAGTCCTCGGCCACCGACACCGGTACCGGGATCTCGGCCTCCAGGCCGAGGTCGACCTGGTCCAGCTTGACCCCGACGTGAGCTCCTATCCGGCTGGCGCTGCCGTCGGCGCCGACCACGGCGCGGGCCAGGACGGTCGCCCCGTCGTTGAGCACGACGGCGACCGTCCGCCGGTCGGGCACGGCCGGGCCGTGCTGCTCCACGCGGGAGACGGTCACCCCGGTCCGCAGCACGGCCCCGGCCTCCTGCGCCGTCCGGACCAGGGCCTCGTCGAACTCGGGGCGGTTGATCAGGCCGAACAGCATGTGCCGCGAGCGCTTGGTGCGGGTCAGCTTGCCGTTGAGACTGAAGGTGACCGCGTGCACACGGTCCCGCAGCGGAAGCTCGAAGCCGGGCGGCAGCGAGTCGCGGGAGGGGCCGATGATGCCGCCGCCGCATGTCTTGTAGCGCGGGAGTTCGGATTTCTCCAGCAGCAGCACCCTGCGGCCGGCGGCGGCCGCCGCATGGGCTGCCGAGGCACCACCGGGGCCGGCACCGACCACCACGACATCCCAGACCGTGTCGTCCGCTCCGTCGTCCGCCGAACCGCTGCCCTGCGCCGCTTGCTCGCTGCTCACGTGTGATTCCGCTCCCGCTCGACCCGCCGACTCTCGTCGCCCCTGCTCAGCCGCATCCTATGGCGAGAACCCGGCTCCGACCGCTGTGGCACCATCGGCAACGTCCACTTGTGCGCACGAACACACCATCACACCCGCAAGGAGCGCCCATGCAGGCCGTCCCGCTCTCCGAAACCGTCGCCTCCCTCATGCCGCGCGCCCGCGCGGAACTCGCCGAGCTCGTGTCGTTCGCGTCGGTCGCCGACGAACGCCAGTTCCCGAGGAGCGGCTGCGAGAAGGCCGCCGGCTGGGTCGCCGACGCACTGCGGGCCGACGGCTTCCAGGACGTGGCACTGCTGGACACCCCGGACGGCACCCAGTCGGTCTACGGATACCTCCCAGGACCGCAGGGCGCGCCGACCGTGCTGCTGTACGCGCACTACGACGTGCAGCCGCCGCTGGACGAAGCCGCCTGGATCTCCCCGCCGTTCGAGCTGACCGAGCGGGACGGCCGCTGGTACGGGCGCGGCGCCGCCGACTGCAAGGGCGGCATCCTGATGCACCTCACGGCGCTGCGCGCGCTGCGCGAGCACGGCGGGTCCCCGGTGAGCATCAAGGTCATCGTCGAGGGTTCCGAGGAGCAGGGCACCGGCGGCCTGGAACGTTATGTCGAGGCGCACCCCGAGCTGCTGACGGCCGACGCGATCGTGATCGGTGACACGGGCAACTTCCGGGTCGGGCTGCCGACGGTCACCGCGACGCTGCGCGGCATGGCGATGGTCGAGGTGAAGGTCGAGACCCTCGGCGGCAATCTGCACTCGGGCCAGTTCGGCGGTGCGGCCCCGGACGCGCTCGCCGCGCTCATCCACATGCTCGGCACCCTGCGCGACGAGAACGGCGCCACCACCGTCGACGGGCTGGCCGCGGACGGCCGGTGGGACGGGCTGCAGTACCCGGAGGACGACTTCCGCAAGGACGCCAAGGTGCTGGACGGTGTCGGCCTCGTCGGCACCGGCACGGTCTCGGACCGGGTCTGGGCCCGGCCGTCGGTGACCGTGCTGGGCATCGACTGCCCGCCGATGGTGGGCGCGACCCCGTCCGTCCAGGCGAGCGCGGGAGCGTTGGTCAGCCTCCGGGTGCCGCCGGGCATGGACGCGCAGGAGGCCGCCGACGCGCTCATCGCGCATCTGCGGGCGGCCGCCCCCTGGGGTGCCCGGGTCGAGGTCACCCAGCGCGGCAGCGGCCAGCCGTTCCGAGCCGACACCACCAGCCCGGCGTACACCGCGATGGCCGACGCCATGCGCACCGCGTACGGCCAGGAGCTGGAGATCGCCGGTCAGGGCGGGTCGATCCCGCTGTGCAACACGCTGGCCACGCTGTACCCCGAGGCGGAGATCCTGCTGATCGGCCTGAGCGAGCCGGACGCCCAGATCCACGCGGTGAACGAGAGCGTCTCCCCGCAGGAGCTGGAACGCCTGTCGCTGGCCGAGGCGCTGTTCCTGGGCCAGTACGCCGCGTCCAAGTCCGTATGAGCTGACGGGGTCCCGCCGCTGAGCGGCGGGACCCCGTCAGGCCGGTTCACTCGACGGGCCGGCCGGCCTCCAGGTTCAGCGGGACGCCGCGCTCGCGGGCTCGCAGCGCCCAGTGCAGCCGGTCCAACCGTACCGGGGGCAGCAGCCCCGCGGCCTCGTCCTCGGTGACGAACCGCCAGCCGCGCAGTTCGGCGCCGGGGAGCAGCAGCCGTTCGGCGTCGGCCGCGGGTATGCGTCCGCCGTCGAAGAGCAGCCGCATTCCGCCGAAGCCGGGTGGCGCCGGCGGTTCCCAGTCGACGACCAGCAGCCTCGGCACCACGGCGAGTTCGATGCCCAGTTCCTCGGAGACCTCGCGCAGTCCCGCCTGCGCCGGTGCCTCGCCCCGCTCGACGACCCCGCCGGGGAACTCCCAGCCCGGTTTGTAGGTCGGATCGACGAGCAGCACCCGGTCGTGCTCGTCGAAGAGCAGCACCCCGGAGGCGACGGTCTCCGCCGTGGGTTCCGGGGTCTGCACGATGTCGCAGCGCCCCACACCCTGGCGCAGCGCCTCGGCGATCCGCTCCGCGGTCTGGCGGGGTGTCAGCTTCGCCGTCCTGATGACATACGCGTCGGTGCTGAGCCAGGACAGCGCGTCCAGGTACTCCGGAAGGTGGTTCCCGGACCAGCGGCGCGCCGGCGCGCCGGCTCCGGGCGGCAGCGGCAGCCCGCCGACCGGTCCGCCGTCCAGTCCCTCGCCGGGGTCCGCCCGCAGCTCCTCCTCCGCCTCCTCCCGGCGGGCGAGACGCTCCCGCAGGATCGTTTCCCCTGGGTCGAGCAGCACATGTCGCACCACGATTCCGCGCGAGGCCAGACCGCCGAACAACTCGTCGCGGTACTCCTGCCGCAGCAGAGTGGCCGGGACGACCAGCACTCCCCCGACCTCCTGGAGCAGCGCGGCGGCGGTGTCGACCACCAGCCGCCGCCAGATCTGCAGGTCCTGGAGGTCGGTCACCTCCTGGAGCCGCTTCTCGGACAACAGCTGGCCGAGTCCCGTACCGACGACCTCCGGATCGTAGAGAGTGCTGCCCGGCAGTAGGTCCAGCAGTTCGCGTGCGGCGCTGGTCTTGCCAGCGCCGACCGCCCCGTTCACCCAGACGATCACGGTGCCCCCTTCTCCGTAGCCCCCTACGAATTGCCCGGATCATCGCTATCGGCAAACGCGCAGTACCGGCCATCGGCTCGTACCGGCCCCCACCGACGGCCTCCCGACGGCCTCCCCACGCCCCTCTCGGCGCCCAGCCTGCACCCGCCCGTCACCCGGCCCGGAAGAAAGTTCTCCCGCCGTGTCGATCCGGGGCGACCCCGTTCGACGCATGAGTAGAAGCCGTGAGCAGAAGCACGGTCCGGCCGGCGCGCAGCGCCGGAGCACCCGGCCCGGACGCCGTCCCTCCCCACCTCAGGAGCCGCATCATGACCACGACCCACTCCGCGTCCCCGTCCGTGAACCGCCCCTCCGCGGCCCGCCAGCTGTCCGCCGCCGCATCGGGCCGGCGGCGGCGCGTCCGGGCCGCCGCCGTGGCCGGCGCCGTCGTGGCCACCTGCGCGGTCCGGGCCGTGGGCCACGCCGCGGGTGCGGACTTCGCGCTCGCCGACTCCATGGGCAGGACCGTCATCAGCCTGCCGGTCGTGGCCGTCTTCAGCCTGCTGTTCGCACTCCTCGGCTGGGGCGGCCTGGCGCTGCTGGAGCACTTCACCCGGCACGCCCGCACCGCGTGGACCACGCTCGCCACGGCGGTGCTGCTGCTGTCGCTGCTGCCGGTCCTCGCCGAGGAGGCCACGACGGCGACCAAGGTCGCGCTGTGCCTGGTGCACGCCGCCGTGGCCGCGGTCCTCGTCCCGGCGCTGCGCCGGACCACCCGCTGACCGCCGGGCACTCTCCCGCTTCACCCCTTGTTCGCGCCGAGGGTGAGGCCCGCGATGAACTGCCGCTGCAGGATCATGAAGACCAGGATCGTGGGCAGCGCGACCATGACCGACCCGGCCGCCAGCAGGTTGTAGTCGGTGAAGAACTGTCCGCGCAGGTTGTTCAGCGCCGAGGTGATCGGCAGTTTGTCGCCGGAGGACATGAAGACCAGCGCCCACAGGAAGTCGTTGTACATCCAGGTGAACTGCAGCGTGGCGAGCGCGGCGACAGCCGGCCGGCACAGCGGCAGCGTGATGCGCCAGTACTGGGTCCACACGCCCGCGCCGTCGACGATCGCCGCCTCGATGATCTCCATCGGCAGGGTGCGCATGAAATTGGCGAGAACGAATACGCAGAAGCCGGTCTGGAAGGCCACCTGGACGGCGATCACGGCCCAGTAGGAGTCGTACATCGTCATCGAGTCGGACATCCAGTACGGCAGCGGAATCCGGTTGAAGAGGGCGTACAGCGGGGTCACGATCACCTGCTGCGGCAGCAGGTTGCCCGCGGTGAACATGACCAGCAGGAAGACCCGGCCCCTGAGCTGGATCCGGGACACCGAGAAGGCGACGAAGGAGGCGAAGAACAGCGTGAGCAGCAGCGCGGGCACCGCGATGATCAGGGAGTTGACGAAGTACTTGCTCATCTCCCCCTCGGTGAACGCCTGCCGGTAGTAGTCGAACGACAGATGCCGCGGCAGGGAGAAGTACCCGTACTTCGCGGTCTCCTGGTAGGGCCGCAACGAGGCGTAGACCGCGAGCAGCAGCGGGGCGAGGAACGCCAGCGACACGGCCATCAGGAACGTGTGGAGTCCCAGACGCGCGGGCCGGACCCGGCGCCGGTCCCGCGAACCGCCGGTGGCGGCCTTCGCGTGCTGGTGGGAGGGCCGGGCGGCAACGGCGGATGTCATGGCTTCCTCTCCTCGCGCATCTCCTGGACCAGGTACGTCACGATGAATCCCAGCGAGATGGTGAGCAGCACCACCGCGATCGCCGATCCGAAACCGATCCGGCTCGCTTCGCCGATGATGTTGTCCGTGACGAGCACGCTGAGAAGTTCCAGACCGTTGCGCCCGTGGTTGACGGCGTAGACGATGTCGAACGCCCGGAGTGCCTCGATGACGGTGATCACCACGACGATGACGTTCACCGGCCGCAGCGCCGGCAGCACGACCCGGAAGAACGCCTGCACCTCGCTGGCCCCGTCGATCGCCGCGGCCTCCTCGAGGGCCGGGTCCACCGACTTCAGCCCGGCCAGGAAGAGGATCATCACGTAGCCGGTGTGCCGCCAGGCCGCGGCGAGCAGGATCGCCCAGATGTTCAGCGAGGGATCGCCCAGCCAGTCGGTCGGGTTGTCGGTGTTCGCCAGGACGGCGTTGAGGGCGCCCTGGTCACGGGAGAAGACCAGCTGCGCGATGAAGCCGACGACCGCCAGTGAGAGCACGACCGGCATGTACAGGGTGCTCTGGTAGAAGCGGCTGAAGCGGATGTTCTTGTCCAGGAGCACCGCGAGCAGCAGCCCGAAGGGGGTGGCGATCAGGCCCAGGAACCCCAGCCAGAGCAGGTTGTTGCGGGCCGCCCGCCAGAACGGCGGATAGTTCGTGAACAGGTCGTGGTAGTTGCGGGTGCCGACCCAGTGGATGCTGCCGACGCCGTCCCAGCTGGTGAACGACAGCCCGATGGAGGCGAACGTGGGGCCCCAGACGAGGCCGATCTCCAGCAGGACGGGTATCCCGAGCAGCACACCGAGGACGGCGAGGTCGCGGGGGGAGAACCTCCGCGGACCCCGCCGTCCGGCGCGCCGCGTGATGATCTGCGGCACAGCCTGTACTCCTAGTCCGCGGCGGCGAAGATGGACTTCTTCTGCCTCTCGATGCTGTTGACCAGCCCGTCGATGTCGTCCGGCTTGTTGATGAACGTCTGCAGCGCGGGGATCATGACGGTCGAGGCGAAGTCCGGACGGGTGTCGCGGTCCAGGTACTGGGATATGTGTTGGGCGCCGGCGACCAGTACCGCGGACTTCTTCTGCAGTTCGGTGTACTTGGCGGTGGAGGCACCGGAGTTGACACCGACGTTGTTCGGGTCGCTCGCGAGATAGGAGTCCTCGGCCGCCGGGGTGGCCAGGTACGTGAGGAAGTTCCGTGCCGCGTCCTTGTTCTTGGCCTTCTTCGACATCAGGAAGCCGTCGATGGGTGCTTCGACCGAGTCCTGCCCGTGCGCCGGATCGATCTCCGGGAAGGGGAAGAAGTCCAGGTCCGCGTGCTCGGCCTCGGGGAACTGGGTGCCGGGGTGCGGCAGTCCGAAGACCGCCATGCCGGTCTTGCGCTGCTGCAGGCTCTGCCCCGCCTCCTCCCAGGTCCGGCCGTTGGCGCCCTTCTGGTGGTAGGGCATCAGGCTGCGCCAGAGGTCGAAGACGTGCTTGACCTTGGGGTCGGTCCAGGACTCCTTGCCGGCCATGAGCGAG
Source organism: Streptomyces sp. H39-C1 (assembly GCF_027158125.1). Classification (NCBI taxonomy): domain Bacteria; kingdom Bacillati; phylum Actinomycetota; class Actinomycetes; order Kitasatosporales; family Streptomycetaceae; genus Streptomyces; species Streptomyces sp. H39-C1. Next base: position 75,703 of record NZ_JAPVLS010000036.1, on the reverse strand, counting down.
GCGTGGAAGTCGTAGCCGTTGGCCCGCAGGTTGATGTAGTCGAACGTGCCCATCGCGGGCCAGCCGTCCTTGTCGCCGAAGGCGATCGGCGTGAGCCCGTCCTTCTGCATCTGCCGGGCGAGCGCGGTGTACTGGTCGAACGTCTTCGGCGGCTGGTAACCGTGCTGCTGGAAGAGGCTTTTGCGGTGGAAGACGGCCCACGGGTAGTAGTAGTACGGCACGAAGTACTGCTTGCCGTCATGCCCGGTGGACTGCGCCTTGAGCGCGTCGGAGAAGCCCTTGAATCCCGACCACACATCGCTGATGTCGGACAGCAGGCCCTTTTCCGCGAAGAACTGCATCCGGTTGCCGGCGAACCACATGAAGACGTCGTCCGGGCTGCCCTGCAGATAGCGGTTGATGTTCTCCTGGAACGTGTTGTGGTCGACGGTGTTGACCTTCACCGTCCTGCCCGACTGCTGCTGATAGGCGTCAAAGGCCGACTGGAACGCCGTCTTCGGCACGGCGTCCGACGCGTTGGAACCGAGAGTGACCGTCTTGCCGTCCCCGGAGGGACCGCTGCCGCAGGCGGCGAGCAGCGAGGGAAGGGTGACCGCTCCCGCGCTGATCGCCGCGCCCCGTAACAGACTTCGGCGGGAGATCCGATGTCCGGACGCTTCCCCGACTGTGGGCCGACCACTGAACGATGACTGCGCCATGTCCCCCTCCTCGTGGGTGGAACTGAACACAACCGAACGCGAGCGGTGCGATCCCATCGCCAAGAGGAGGCGGTGTCAAGGTTTCTGACCGGATGACCGGCAACAGCTAGGGGATCTCGCCTCACCAATTTCCACCATTGTTCAACGCAAACAATCGCCATTTCCCGTGGAATGACGCTGCGTCACTCCGGGCGGAGCCGAATCCGGGACGATATGTCCCTACTCCGCAGGCGCCGCGTACCGCCAGTCATCGGAGCGCTGGTCACCCTTCCAGGGCGAACTCCGGTGAGAACTCGGCCAGTCCGAGCACCTGGGCGGCGGCCGCCGCGGCGCCGACCAGACCCGCGTCGGTGCCCAGCAGCGCCGGAACCACCTCGATCCCGGCGGCGAACGACAGAGTCGCGTAGCGCGCCAGATGCGCGCGCAGCGGGCCGAAGAGCACGTCTCCCGCGCCGGCCACCCCGCCGCCGATCACCACGACCCGCACCTCGACGAGCGTCGCGGTGGCGGCGATCCCGGCCGCGAGCGCCTGCGCGGCCCGGTCGAAGGAGGCCAGCGCGACCGGGTCGCCGGCGCGCGCGGACTGCGCCACGGCGGCGGCCGTCGGCTCGGCGCCGCCGGCCGGCACCCAGCCGTTCTCCAGGGCCCGGCGGACGATGTTCGGTCCACTGGCCAGCCGCTCCACACAGCCGCGCGATCCGCACGGGCAGGAGTCGCCGTCGAGGTCGACGCTGATGTGGCCGATGTGGCCCGCGTTCCCCGTGGGGCCGGGCAGCAGGGCGCCGCCGAGCACCAGCCCGCCCCCGACGCCGGTGGAGACGACCATGCAGAGCGCGTTGTCGTAGCCGCGGGCGGCGCCCAGCCAGTGCTCGGCCGCAGTCATCGCGACGCCGTCGCCCGTCAGGACGACCGGAAGCGCGTCGGCCGCCCGCGCCACCCGCTCGACCAGCGGGAAGTCACGCCAGCCGGGGACGTTGACCGGGCTGACGGTGCCCCGCGAGGCGTCCACCGGGCCCGCGCTGCCGATGCCGACGGCCACCACCCGCCGCCATCCTCCGTCCAGGCGCAGCTCACCGAGGACCTCCCCGACGGCGCGCATCACCGTCTCCCCGTCCTGCTTGGCGGGGGTCGGCCGCAGCGCGCGCACGAGCAGCCGGCCGCTCGCGTCGACCAGAGCGCCGGCGATCTTCGTTCCGCCGATGTCCAGTGCGGCAATCAGCGAGCCTGCGGCGCGGTCGGAGTGCATCGGGTTCCGTTCTCCCTCTCATTGGCCGGATACCCGCACGTGACGCGGGGTTAGGAGTAGTGTTTCCTTTCGCTGACAACGTTGTCCATTCATTGCGGCAAGGAATATCGCGACAGTGACCCATACCCCGGGGCATACCCCCCGCCCCACCATGAAGGACGTCGCGGCGCGGGCCGGAGTCGGGCTCAAGACGGTCTCCCGGGTGGTCAACGAGGAACCGGGGGTCACCCCGGACACCATCCAGCGGGTACGGGAGGCGATCGACGCCCTCGGCTTCCGGCGTAACGACAGCGCACGGCTGCTCCGCACCGGACGCACGGCCAGCATAGGGCTGGTGCTGGAGGATCTCGCCGACCCCTTCTACTCGCCGCTGAGCCGGGCCGTCGAAGAGGTGGCCCGCGCGCACTCGACCCTGCTGTTCACCGGTTCCAGCGCCGAGAACGCCGAACGCGAGCAGGAACTGGTCCTCGCGTTCTGCGCCCGCCGGGTGGACGGGCTGGTCGTGGTGCCCGCCAGCGACGACCACCGCTATCTGGAACCGGAGATCGACGCCGGTGTCTCCACCGTCTTCGTGGACCGGCCGGCCGGCGGCATCGACGCCGATGTCGTCCTCAGCGACAGCGCGGGCGGCACCCGTGAGGGCGTCGCCCATCTGATCGCACACGGCCACCGCAGGATCGGCTTCATCGGCGACGAGCTGCGGATCCACACCGCGAACGAGCGGCTGCGCGGCTACCGCGAGGCGATGGCCGCCGCGGGGCTGCCGGTGAGCGAGGAGTGGATCTCGATGGGCCCCACCGCGCCCGAGCGGGTACGCGCCGCGCTGACGGCGATGCTGGCCGCTCCGGAACCGGTCACCGCGCTGTTCGCCGGCAACAACCGGGTCACCGTCACCGCGGTGCGGGTGCTCCTCGGCGAGGTGCGTCCGGTCGCCCTGGTGGGGTTCGACGACTTCGAGCTCGCCGACCTGCTGCGCCCCGCGGTCACCGTGATCGCGCAGGACGCCGTCGGACTGGGACGGGCGGCGGCCAAGCTGCTCTTCCGCCGGCTGGACGGCGGATCGGACAAGCCGCGCCGGATCGAGCTGCCCACCCGGCTGATCGTGCGCGGCTCGGGCGAGATCCCGCCGGCGCCGTAGCCGGCGGCCCCGGTGCCCGGCCCGGCGCCGTCAGGGCGCGCCGGCCGGGCACGGTCGGTGGGAGGCTCCCCCGGGGCTCAGCGGCCGGCCAGGGCGTCCAGTTCCGCACGGCCGAGCCCGGTGCGGGCGGTGACCTCTTCGAGGTCGACGGCGCCGCAGTCCAGGCCGCGCAGCAGGTAGCCGCTGAGCGCCTTGGCGGTGGCGGGCTCGTCCATCACATCGCCGCCCGCCTTGGCCACGTACGCCGCAAGCCGGGCCGCGGCGGTGTCGAGGCCCTCGCGGTAGAAGGCGTAGACGGCGGCGTAGCGGGTGGGCAGGTGGCCGGGGTGCATGTCCCAGCCCTGGTAGTAGGCGCGGGCGAGCGAGCGGCGGACGAGGCCGTGGTGGAGCCGCCAGGCGTCGTGCACCTGGGCGGTCGGACCGACCGGCAGCACGTTCGTGGAGCCGTCGGAGAGCCGGACGCCGGTGCCCGCCGCGGCGACCTGCATGACCGCCTTGGCGTAGTCGGCGACCGGGTGGTCCATCGACTGGTAGGCGGCGCTGACCCCGCAGGAGGCGCTGTAGTCGAAGGTGCCGTAGTGCAGTCCGGTGGCGCGGCCCTCGGCGGCGTCGATGAGGCGCGGCACGGTGGCGGTGCCGTCGGGGCCCAGGATCGACTGGGTCGTCTCGATCTGGATCTCGAAGCCGATGCGGCCGGGCGTCAGGCCGTGCGCCTTCTCGAACTCCTCGCAGAGCCGGACCATCGCGGTGACCTGCTGCGGGAAGGTCACCTTCGGCAGCGTCAGCACCAGCCCGTCCGGCAGGCCGCCGGACCGCATCAGGGTGCTGAGGAAGATGTCCAGGGTGCGGATCCCGCGGTCGCGGACCGCCGCCTCCATGCACTTCATCCGGATGCCGATGTACGGGGGCGCGGTCCCGTCCTCAACCGCGGCCGAGACGATCCGGGCGGCGGCCACGGCCGCGGCGTCCTCCTCGGCGTCCGGGCGCTGGCCGTAGCCGTCCTCGAAGTCGATCCGCAGGTCCTCGACGGGCTCGCGCTCCAGCTTGGCGCGCACCCGGTCGTGGACCGGCCCGGCGAGCTCGTCGCTCAGGCCCAGCACCCGAGCGAGGGCCGCCGCGTCCGGGGCGTGCTCGTCGAGCGCGGCCAGCGCCTGCCGGCCCCAGCTGCGGACGGTGTCGGCGGTGAAGGCGTCGGCGGGGACATAGACGGTGTGCACCGGCTGCCGGGTGCCCGGGTCCCCGGGGTAGCGGCGGGCCAGCTCCGCGTCGGTCGCGGCGAGCGAGGCACCGATGCCCTCTCGTACCGCGTCCGCCAACGTCGTGCCGACCGTCTCACCCTGCGTCATGTGCCAGCCTCCCGAACTTCAACAAACCGTTGAAGGGAAGCTATCCGCGCCGCAGGACCGGGTCAACACCCGGACCGGCCCGATGTCGGGGTAAAACGCGATTTCCTATTCTTTCCCGGCCCTGCGGACCAGGCGGAACGCACGACGGCCCCCGCACGCGCCAGGCGTGCGGGGGCCGTCGGAGGCGTTCCTCGGGATCAGCCCTTACGGGCGGTGATCTCCTCGGTCAGCTGCGGGACGACCTGGAACAGGTCGCCGACCACGCCGTAGTCGACCAGGTCGAAGATCGGCGCCTCGGCGTCCTTGTTGACCGCCACGATCGTCTTCGAGGTCTGCATGCCGGCCCGGTGCTGGATGGCGCCGGAGATGCCGTTGGCGATGTAGAGCTGCGGCGAGACCGACTTGCCGGTCTGGCCCACCTGGTTGGTGTGCGGGTACCAGCCGGCGTCCACCGCGGCACGGGACGCGCCGACGGCCGCACCGAGCGAGTCGGCGAGCGCCTCGATGACGTGGAAGTTCTCGGCGCCGTTGACACCGCGTCCACCCGAGACCACGATCGCGGCCTCGGTCAGCTCCGGGCGGCCAGTGGACTCACGCGGGGTGCGCGTGAGGACCTTGGTGCCCGTGGCCAGCTCGCCGAAGGAGACGGCGAGCTGCTCGACCGTGCCGGCGGCCGGGGCGGCCTCCGGGGCGGCGGAGTTCGGCTTGACGGTGATGACCGGCACGCCGGTGGTGATGCGCGACTTGGTGGTGAACGACGCGGCGAACACCGCCTGCGTGGCGACCGGGCCACCCTCGCCCGGCTCGACGTCGGTGGCGTCGGTGATGATGCCGGAGCCGAGGCGCAGCGCGAGGCGGGCCGCGATCTCCTTGCCCTCCGCGGAGGACGGCACCAGGACGGCCACCGGCTCCACGGCCTGGGCGGCGGCCTGCAGCGCGTCCACCTTCGGTACGACGAGGTAGTCGGCGAACTCGGCCGCGTCGGCGGCCAGCACCTTGACCGCGCCGTACTCGGCGAGCACGGGGGCGGCGGTGTCGACACCGGCGCCGAGGAAGACGGCGACGGGCTCGCCGATCCGGCGGGCCAGGGTCAGCAGTTCGAGAGTCGGCTTGCGGACGGCACCGTCCACGTGGTCGACGAGGACGAGGACTTCACCCATGGGTACGGTCTCCTGCGAAATCTGTAGGGGCGGGGGCGGATGGGTCGCGGCTCAGATGAACTTCAGCCTCGCGAGGCTGCTCTAGATGAACTTCTGCTCCGCAAGGAAGGCGGCAAGCTGCTTGCCGCCCTCGCCCTCGTCCTTGACGATCGTGCCGGCGGTGCGCGCCGGGCGCTGCGTGGCCTCGTCCACCGTGGACCAGGAGCCGGAGAGGCCGACCGTGGCCTCGTCGATGTCCAGGTCGGACAGGTCCAGGGACTCCACCGGCTTCTTCTTGGCGGCCATGATGCCCTTGAACGACGGGTAGCGGGCCTCGCCCGACTGGTCGGTCACGGAGATCACGGCGGGGAGGGACGCCTCGAGCTGCTCGCTCGCCGCGTCGCCGTCACGGCGGCCGGTCACCTTGCCGTCGGCGACGGACACCTCGGACAGCTGGGTCACCTGCGGGACGCCGAGGCGCTCCGCGAGGATCGCCGGCAGCACGCCCATGGTGCCGTCGGTGGAGGCCATACCGCACACGACCAGGTCGAACCCGGCGTGCTCCACGGCCTTGGCGAGCACCAGCGAGGTACCGAACACGTCGGTGCCGTGCAGTGCGTCGTCCTCGACGTGGATGGCCTTGTGGGCGCCCATCGACAGCGCCTTGCGCAGCGCGTCCTTGGCGTCCTCGGGACCGACGGTCAGTACCGTGATCTCGGCATCGTCGGCGGCGTCGGCGATCTGCAGCGCCTGCTCGACCGCGTACTCGTCGAGCTCGGACAGCAGACCGTCAACGGCGTCGCGGTCAGTGGTCAGGTCCTCGGCGAAGTGACGGTCGCCCGTGGCGTCGGGCACGTACTTCACACAGACAACGATCCTCAAGCTCACGCCTGCTCTCCTACTGCTTAGTCTCGTCAACTGCCCTTGCAGGCAGCATAGGCGCCTTAGCGGGGTGGCCCCCCACCGGCACGCACCAGCGTTCCAACAGAAGGTTACTCGCCAGTACACCCAGCTCCTCACCCGTAAGCAAGGGTGATGAACTGTGACGTTGCCGACGCCACGGCCCGGAACGGGTCAGTGGCGCAGCCCGTTGAAGCCGCCCTGGTGGTAGAGGAGCGGGCTGCCGGGGCCCGTCGGGTCGCCCGCGACGGCCTGTGCCACCACGATCCGGTGATCGCCCGCCGGGATACGGGCCAGCACGCGGCAGACCAGCCAGGCCGAGACCTCGCCGAGCACCGGCACACCGTGCGGCCCCTCGCGCCAGTCGGTGGCCGGGCCGAACCGGTCGGCGCCGCTGCGCGCGAAGGTCGCGGCCAGCGCTTCCTGGTGGTCGCCGAGCACATGGACGCCGACGAACGGGACCTCGGACAGCGTGGGCCAGCTGGAGGAACCGGTACTGATGCCGAACGAGAGCAGCGGGGGTTCGGCCGATACGGAGGTGAGCGAGGTGGCCGTGAAACCCACCGGCCGGTCGCCGGCCGCGGTGATGACGGCGACCCCGGCCGCGTGGCGGCGGAACACCGAGCGGAAGACGGCCGGGTCGAAGCCGGCGGCGGTGCCGGGAAGGGTGCCGAGGTCGGTCAGGGCAGTCATGGAGTTGTCCTTCTGGAGCGGTCGGGCCGGAGGCGAATGGTCGTCTGGGGCGCTCAACAACTCGGACAGCGCGCACTCGAATGGCGACCGAGATCGACATCCGCGCGCGTGTGAAGAAGGGGGTCTCGCGACATAACGTCAGAGTGACGATGGCAGGCGGGCTCCGTCAAGAGCGGCCCGGGATTTGGGATCCCCATCACAAGATCACCGGTCCGGATGCGCCGGTCCGCGGGCCGGCCGTCACACCGCGGCGCCGAGCGCCGCGATCACGTCCACCTTGCGCGGCTGGCCCGCCGCCCGGCGCACCACCGCTCCGCTCGCGTCGAGCACGAGGACGGTCGGGGTCTTCAGGATCGCCAGCCTGCGGACGAGTTCCAGATGGGCCTCCGCGTCGATCTCGACGTGGGTCACCCCTTCCACCATGGTGGCGATCTCGTCGAGCGTCCGCCGGGTGGCCCGGCACGGGGCGCAGAAGGAGCTGGAGAACTGCACCAGCGTGGCGCGCGCACCGAGCGGCCCGCCGATCTCGGCAGCCGTCAGCCGCTCCTGGCCGTCCTTCGTCCGCACCCGAATCCTCCCGTTCCGGCGCTGGTGCACCAGGCCGAACGCGCTCGCCGCCGCAAGGACAGCGAGGCACACCACCAATCCCGTCATCTTTTCCTCCCGCAGCGGTGCAGCGTTCACGGGACCGCAATGATTCCCGTGGGGCCGGGTGCGCCCCGGTCCGGGATCATCGGCTCCATGAACGCGATGAATGCCGCGAACGCCGCCCCCGCCTCGAGCCTCGATGTCCGCGGGCCCCGCTTCGGCGCCGTCCTCACCACCGTCGTCCTGGCCGCCGTCCTGGTCACCGGGAGTGGCTGGCTGCTGGCCGTACAGGCGGTGGTCTTCGCGACCGGCGCCGCGGCCGGCGTGCGGCGCTCCCCCTACGGCTGGCTGTTCGCCACCGTCGTACGGCCCCGGCTCGGGCCGACGCAGGAGACCGAGGACCCCGCGCCGCCGCGCTTCGCGCAGGCCGTGGGGCTCGTCTTCGCGCTCATCGGTCTGGTCGGCTACTTCGCCGGACCGCTGTGGCTGGGTATGGCCGCGACCGGCTGCGCGCTGGCCGCGGCGTTTCTCAACGCTGCCTTCGGGTACTGCTTGGGGTGCGAGATGTATCTCTTGTTCCGGCGTGCGACGGGGTGACGTGACGAGAATCTCGCGGGATCGTGGGCACGCAAGGTGACACGGGGCACGTTGTCGGTGCACGATCCATCAGCGACCGGAACCTACGGGCGCGTAACTTCCGCCGGGAGAGCCGCCCCCGGAGAGAGCAGGTACCCGGACATGGCTGAACTCGTCTATCCCCCGGTCATCGGCGTTGCCCGCACCATGTTCCGTGTGCAGGGGCTGCGCTTCGACATCGGCGGCACGGAGAACGTACCGCGCAAGGGCGGAGCGCTGCTGGTCTCCAACCACATCGGCTACCTGGACTTCGTCTTCGCCGGTCTGACGGCGCTGCCGAACAAGCGGCTGGTCCGCTTCATGGCGAAGGACTCGGTCTTCCGGCACAAGGTGTCGGGTCCGCTGATGCGGGCGATGAAGCACATTCCGGTGGACCGCTCGGAAGGTATGCACGCGTACGCGCACGCGCTGGACGCGCTGCGGGCCGGCGAGATCATCGGGGTCTTCCCCGAGGCCACCATCTCGCAGTCGTTCACCCTGAAGTCGTTCAAGTCCGGCGCGGCGCGGCTCGCCGAGGAAGCCGGCGTACCGCTGCTCCCGATGGCCCTGTGGGGCACCCAGCGGCTGTGGACCAAGGGGCACCCGCGCCATCTCGGCCGCAACAAGTTCCCCATCACCATGCGGGTGGGCGAGCCGATGCGGGCGAACGAGGGCGAGAAGCCGGGCGCGCTCACCCGGCGGCTGCGGATGCGCGTCCAGGAGCTGCTGGAGGACGCGCAGCGCGCCTACCCGGGCAAGCCGAGCGGCCCCGACGACCGGTGGTGGCTGCCCAGCCACCTCGGCGGCACCGCGCCCACCCCGGAAGAGGCCGCCGAGCTGGACCGTGCGGACCGCGACGAGCGGGCGGCCAGGCGCTGACCCACCGCGCCACGGCGCCCGGCCGGGCTCAGTCCGCCTCGCGGACCGTCACCTCGGCCGCGGGGCTCAGCAGACGCAGTCCCTCGGCGAGCTCGCCCGCGGCGGTGTGCAGCTCGTCGAGCGGCATCGGCGTGAGGCGTTCGAGCAGGAAGACGGCGTTGACGGAGTCCTCCGTCAGCCGGGTGCGGACGCCCTGACGCCAGTTCCAGCGGCGGCAGGTGACCCCGGTGTCGTCCTGCCAGACGACCTCGCCGGGCTCGGGGTGCTCCACGACCGGCTCGCCACCGGCCGCGGTCTCGAACTTCTCGTCGCCGCCGGCCCGTACCAGCCGCATCCCGCCGAGGATGTGGTCGGTGTCCTCGCCGCCGACCGGCACCAGATGGGCCACGCTGACGGCGTTGTAGAGGTCGACGAGGAGATTGATCCTCGGCAGCCCGCCGTCGGCGAGTGCGCGTCTGGCCAGCGCCTCGGCGGAGTTGCGGGTGCGGGACGGCTTGGCGCCGAAGGCGGTGTACGCGTCGCGCCAGGCCGCGATGTGCGGGTCCTCGTGCGGGGCGCGGCCGGCCAGCCGCGCGGTGAGCCGGCGCACGGCGTCGTCGAGCAGCGCGGAGCTCCGCTCGTCGCTCGGCCCGTTGGTCAGGCCCCGGGCCTCGACGATGAGCGGGACGAATCCGGGTGCGAGCTCGTGCACCTCGGGGGCCACGGTGATGTTCAGGGGCTGAGCGGGGTTCGTCGGGGGCATCGCAGACCTTGGTTCCTTGACGGGGACGGCGTTCACAGCGCGGTGGGCAGCAGCTGCCACAGGTGCGGCCGGTCGGTGGCGCGCTGAAGAGATTCCAGCACGGCCGGCGGCGGAGCCGCGTACAGCACCGGGTAGTCGGCCTCGCCGAACTCGGGGCGGACCCGCCAGGCGAGCTGTTCCCGCTCCGCCGAGAACTGCGCGTCCACACCCGGCTTGTTCCCCCGCGCGTCCTGCCGCGCCCACTGCGTCCGCCCGGGCAGCAGGACGGCGACGAGGCCGTGCACCAGCGGATTGCCACCGGCTTCGTCGGTGAGGCGCTGGTAACAGAGCCCGGTGGGAATCCCCTCGGCCCGCAGCAGCGCGGCGAGGGCGTGCGACTTGGCGTGGCAGATACCGGTGCGCAGCCGCAGGACGTCCGAGGCGCGCCAGGTCACCCGGGGGTCGTCGGCGTCGCCGGAGTGCGGAACGGTGTCGCGGACGAACTCGAAGGCCGCCCGGGCGTAGTCGTACGCGCCGTCACTACCCGCGCGCAGCCGTTCCGCGGTCTCGCGCACCAGCGGATGGTCATGGTCGATGACGTCGTCGGCGGCGAGATACGCCGCGGGACCGGGTACGTCCTGGAGGAGTTCCATATTCGGAACCCTAGGCAGGATCACACGTCCGATCAATCGAAATACGAATCAGTGCATACTTATTCAGGAGCGGGCTAGGCGATCGCACCGTTCGTGGCGCCCGGTCCGGCGTCGTCCGCGTGCCGGGCCAGCGCGGACGCCAGATCGGGATGGATCTCGAAGACCCGCCCCAGCCGGGTGAGCCGCAGCAGCCTCGTGAAGGACGGATCGGCGCTGACGATCCGGATGCGGCCCCCGTTCTCGAGGGCGTGCATCCGGAACCGGCAGAGCAGCGAAAGACCGCTGCAGTCGATGAACGTCACGGGCCGCAGATCGATGATGAAGTCCGAGTCGGCCACCCGGGCGAGTGCGTCGAGGAAAGGGGACAGCCCCGCCGCGGCGAGGACGTCCAGTTCTCCCCACAGCTCGACCACGGTGGTCCCGGCCACCGATCGCCGACTGGCGCCGAAGGCGGGCTGATCGTCGTACATGGCAGGCCCCCCACTCCTGGTGATGGGCGTGCGCCGATGCGCATGTGTACGTGTCATACCCGCCGGTCGGCGATGAAGTCAACGGTTGGGACAGCAGCGGAAGTTGGCTTGTTCCGGGCCGTGGCCGGGCCGTGGGACAGCGGTGGCGGGACTAGTGTCCGGCCAGTTCCGCGGCGATGGCAGCCGCGAACGAGTCGACGTCGTCCTCCGTGGTGTCGAAGGAGCACATCCAGCGGACCTCACCGGTGTTCTCGTTCCAGAAATAGAAGCGGTAGCGCTTCTGCAGCCGCTCACTGACCTCGCGCGGCAGGATCGCGAAGACGGCGTTGGACTGCACCGGACGGACGATCGTCACACCGTCGACCCCCCGGACGGCCGCTTCCAGCCGCTGCGCCATCGCGTTGGCGTGCCGCGCGCCGCGCAGCCAGAGGTCGCCGGCGAGCAGCGCCTCGAACTGCACCGACACGAAGCGCATCTTGGAGGCGAGCTGCATCGACAGCTTGCGCAGATGCTTCATGGCGCGCACCCGCTCGGGGGTGAGCACGACGATGCACTCCCCCATCAGCAGGCCGTTCTTGGTGCCGCCGAAGGAGAGGATGTCGACCCCGGCGTCGGTGGTGAACGCCGCGAGCGGCACACCGAGCGTGGCGGCGGCGTTGGAGATCCGCGCCCCGTCCAGATGGACGGCCATGCCGTGCTGGTGGGCGTGGTCGCAGATCGCCCGGATCTCGTCGGGGGTGTAGCAGGTGCCCAGTTCGGTGGTCTGGGTGATCGAGACGACCTGCGGCTGCGCCCGGTGCTCGTCCTCGAAGCCGAACGCCTGGAGGTCGATCAGCTCGGGGGTGAGCTTGCCGTCCGGCGTCGGGACGGTCAGCAGCTTGAGCCCGCCGACGCGCTCCGGAGCGCCGCACTCGTCCACGTTGATGTGCGCGGACTCCGCGCAGATCACCGCGCCCCAGCGCTCGGTGACGGACTGCAGCGCCGTGACGTTGGCGCCGGTGCCGTTGAAGACCGGGAAGACCTCCGCGCGCGGGCCGAAGTGGCCGCGGAAGATGTCCTGCAGATGGGCGGTGTAGTCGTCCTCGCCGTACGCGACCTGGTGGCCGCCGTTGGCGAGGGCGAGGGCGGTGAGCACCTCGGGGTGCACGCCGGCGTAGTTGTCGCTGGCGAAGCCCCGGACCTCGGGGTCGTGGCGCCGGACGGCGTCGGTGGCGAGCTGCTCGCTCACGGTTGGGGCGTCAGCCACAGTCGGGTTCCGTTCACTTCCTCGGCGGGCCGGTTCCAGATGTCCGTGACGGCCTCGGCGAGGTCCGTCACATCGGTGAAGCCGGCGAATTTGGCGTTCGGGCGCTGCGCCCGCATCTCATCGTGCACCAGCGCCTTGATGACGACGACGCTGGCCGCCGCGGTGAGCGGGTCGGTGCCCGCCAGCTTGCGGAACGAGTCCCCCATGGCGAGCGTCCAGGCCTCGGCGGCGGCCTTCGACGCGGCGTAGGCGGCGTTGCCGGCCGTCGGGCTGCTGGCACCGGCGGCGCTGATCAGCACATAGCGGCCGCGCGTGCTGCGCAGCAGCGGGTCGTGGAACGCCAGCGAGGTGTGCTGGACGGTGCGGATCAGCAGCTTGTGCAGGAAGTCCCAGTCGGCGAGGTCGGTCTCGGTGAACGACGCGGAGCCGCGCCAGCCGCCGACCAGATGGACCAGACCGTCGACCGGACCGTGGTCCTTCTCGATCCGCTCGGCCCATTCACGGGTCGCGTCGGGGTCGAGCAGGTCCACGATCTCACCGGTGATGTCCGCACCGCCGGCGTCGAAACGGGCCTGGTCGACGGCTTGCGCGAGCCGTTCGGGGTTCGCGTCTGCGGCGACCACATGAGCGCCCGCCTTGGCGAGCCGCTGGAGCATCGCGCGGCCGGCCGGACCGCCGGCTCCCGCCACCGCGATGACCGCTCCCTGGAGCGGTCCCTGGCTTTCGGTCCCGTTCGCCATCTTCGCCTCCTCGGCCGCGTCGCTCACGCCGCCGTCCGTACGACGCCGCTCGCGGTGATCCCCTTGGTCGAGGCGATCACGTCGCGCAGCTTCTTCGCGAGTGCCTCATAGAACATGCTCAGCGGGAACTCGTCGACGAGCACCTCGTCCACGAGCTTGCGCGGCGGCAGCGACAGGTCGAGGGCGTCCGGGCCCTTGGCCCACACCGATCCCGGGTGGGGCGAGAGGTACGTCGCGACCAGGTCGTACGCGGCGAACCAGTGCACGAGCTTCGGGCGGTCGATGCCGTCGCGGTACAGCTTCTCGATGTCGGCGCAGAGCTGGTTGGTGACCTTGGGAGCCAGCTCCCAGTCGATGTGCAGGGTGTTGTCCGTCCAGCGTACGGCGTCGTGCTTGTGCAGGTAGGAGAAGAGCAGCTGGCCGCCCAGGCCGTCGTAGTTGCGGACCCGCTCGCCGGTGACGGGGAAGCGGAAGAGGCGGTCGAAGAGGATCGCGTACTGCACGCCCAGGCCCATCGGGTGGCCCTCGGCCTGCAGCTTCACGGCCTCCTTGAAGGTCGTGAGGTCACAGCGCAGCTCTTCGAGGCCGTACATCCAGAACGGCGCCCGCTGCTTGATCATGAAGGGGTCGAACGGCAGGTCGCCGTGGCTGTGGGTGCGGTCGTGGATCATGTCCCACAGCACGAACGTCTGCTGGGAGAGCTCCTGGTCCTCGATGAGCCGCGCGGCCTCACCGGGCAGTTCCAGGCCGAGGGTGTCCACGGCGGCGGCGGTCACGGCCCGGAAGCGGGCGGCCTCGCGGTCGCAGAAGATGCCGCCCCAGGTCCAGCGCTCGGGCGCCTGGCGGACGGCCACGGTCTCCGGGAAGAGCACCGCGGAGTTGGTGTCGTAGCCGGGCGTGAAGTCCTGGAACGTGATCGGCACGAACAGCGGGTTGTCGTAGCGGGTCCGCTCCAGCTCGGCGAGCCAGTCGGGCCACACGACGCGCAGGGCGACGGCTTCCAGGTTGCGGTCCGGGTTGCCGTTCTGCGTGTACATCGGGAAGACGACCAGGTGCTGCAGGCCGTCGCGCCGGTCGGCGGCGGGCTGGAAGGCCAGCAGCGAGTCCAGGAAGTCCGGGACGCCGAAGCCGCCGTCGGCCCAGCGGCGCAGGTCGGTGACGAGCGCCTGGTGGTACGCCGTGTCGTGCGGCACCAGCGGGGAGAGCTGCTCGATCGCGTCGATGACGCGCTCCAAGGTGCGCTCCACATCGGCCAGCGACGGGACGACCTCGGCGGAGAAGTCGATCGAGCCGTCCTTCTGCTGCCAGGGCCTGATGGCTTCCACGGCTTGCTTCAGTACGGCCCACGCCGGATGCGAGGCGATGCCCTCGCCGGATATCCCGGCCCCGTCAGCCACTACAGCCGAAAGATTTTCACTCATGACCCCTCCTTCACAGAAGAAACGCGCTTGATCCGCCAAGGAAGCGTATCTATACGAGCTTCCTCCGTTCAAGGGGGGTCGGAGCAGATTATCCTGTGCGACCCCCCACAAGACCGGTCATTTTCCTGTCATGCGCCGTTCTCGCGATGAGTTCTGTTAGTTGCGTCATGATGGGGCGGCCGACCTTCGGAACATTGCTCCCTTATGACCGTAAAGCGACTTCGTTCCAGTCTCGCCCAGCTTCCCGGCGCGCGCGATCCCCGCGCCGGATCCCGGCGGCCCGGTGGCAGCCCGGCGGGCGGCACGCCCTCACACGAGTGACGGAACCGGCAGGCCGGGGTCCGGCGGCGGTAGGAGAGGGGTCATGAGTACCCGCGCTGTCCTCGTCGCCGCCCTGATCACCGGATTCGTCCTCGGCACGGCGGGTGTCCGCTCCTCGCACTCCGCGCCGTCACACCACGTTCCACCTGCCGTCACCGCCCGTCCCTAGGATGTCGGCCATGAACTTCCTCACCGTCGGTCACCGGGGTGTCATGGGCGTGGAGCCCGAGAACACCCTGCGTTCCTTCGCCCGCGCCGAGCGCGAGGGGCTGGACCAGATCGAGCTCGATCTGCACCTGAGCAAGGACGGCGCGCTCGTCGTCATGCATGACGCGGAGGTGGACCGCACCACGGACGGCACCGGCCGGATCGGCGACCTCACCCTCGACGAGCTGCGCGAGCTGGACGCGGGGCAGGGCGAACGGGTGCCCGTCCTCGAAGAGGTGCTGGACGCGGTCACCGGACCGATCCAGGCCGAGATCAAGGACGTGGCCGCCGCCCGGGTGCTCGCGAAGGTGCTGCGCGACCGCGACGAGGTGGGCCGGGTGAGCGTGCTGTCCTTCCACGACGAGGCGCTGCGCGAGATCCACGAACTGCTGCCGGAGTCGCACCGCGTGCTGGTCGCCAGCGAGCTCGGCCGGGACCTGGTGGCACGCGCGCGGGCCGTGGGTGCCCGGATGGTCAGTCTGGAACTGCCGCAGCTCAGCCTCGACGTGGTCCGCCGCTGCCGGGACGCCGGGCTCGCCGTGATCGCGTGGACGGTGAACACTCCGCAGGAGCTGGACCTGGCGCACGCACTCGGGCTGGACGGCATCGTGACCGACCTGCCGTCCATCGACGGTCGGGCGATGCCGCAGATCGCCGGACGGGCCTGACAGGTAGGCCTCCTGGCGAGGCGCGGGGCAACACCCCGGACACAAACGTCCGGCATTCGGACGTATGCTCCCGCGGCCTGGACAGATTCCCCCGGCCGATGTCAATGTCCGGCCATGCGTTCCGCGAACCTGCTGTCCCCGCGCCTCGCCGCCATCGCCGCGGCCGCCCTGCTCACCCTCGCCGCCACCGGCTGCGCGCCCCAGGAGGACGACTCCGCGGGCAGCACCGCCGCGCCCTCGGGAACGTCCGCCGCGAGCTGTGCCCCGGCCGGTCTGTCCACCCGCACCGCGGGCAAGCTGACCGTGGGCACGGACACGCCCGCGTACAACCCGTGGTTCACCGACGACAAGCCCGCCAACGGCAAGGGCTTCGAGTCGGCCGTCACCTACGCCGTCGCCAAGCAGCTCGGCTATGCCCAGGCCGATGTCGTCTGGCAGACCGTCGCCTTCAACAACGCCTTCGCGCCCGGCGCGAAGACCTTCGACTTCGACATCAACCAGGTCTCGATCAGCGACGACCGCAAGAAGGCCGTCGACTTCTCGTCCGGCTACTACGACGTGCGCCAGGCCGTCATCGCGCTCAAGACCTCGAAGATCGCGAACGCGAGGTCGATCGCCGACCTCAAGGGCGCCAAGCTCGGCGCCCAGGTCGGCACCACCAGCCTGGACGTGCTCAACGACGTCATCAAGCCGACCCAGGCACCCGCCGTCTACCAGAAGAACGACCTCGCCAAGAGCGCGCTGAAGAACGGTCAGGTGGACGGCATCGTCGTCGATCTGCCCACCGCGTTCTACATCACCGGCGCCGAGGTGCCGGAGGCCAAGGTCGTCGGGCAGTTCGAGACCGGCGGCGCCCAGAAGGAGCAGTTCGGCCTCGTCCTGGACAAGGGCAGCAAGCTCACGGCGTGCGTCAGCAAGGCTGTCGACGCGCTGCGCAAGGACGGCACGCTGGCCGGGCTGGAGAAGCAGTGGCTGTCCGAGGCCGTCGACGCGCCGGTGCTGAAGTGACGCTGGAGGACGTCCGGCCGGACACCTACCGGCCGTCCGAGCGGCGGATCGAACGGGAGCGCTTCCGGCGCGCCCGCACCCGCCGCGCGGTGATCATCGGTGCCGTCAGCACGCTCGCCACCGCCGGGTTGCTCATCGGGCTCGTCGTCAGCTCCCCCGGCTGGCAGCGCACCCGCGAGACCTTCTTCAACGCGCACGACGCGCGCGCGTCACTGCCGAAGATCCTCGACGGGCTCTGGCTCAACCTCCAGCTGATGGTGGTGTGCGGAGCTGTCGTCCTGGTCCTCGGGCTGCTGCTCGCCGTCACCCGCACCCTGCGCGGGCCGGTGTTCTTCCCGCTGCGGGCGCTCGCCACCGCCTATGTCGACTTCTTCCGCGGTCTGCCGCTGATCATCTGCCTGCTCGGCGTGGTCTTCGGCGTCCCCGCGCTGCGGCTGCAGGGCGTCACCACCGACCCGGTGGTGCTGGGCGGCACGGCCCTGGTCCTCACCTACTCGGCGTACGTCGCCGAGGTCTTCCGGGCCGGGATCGACACCGTCCACCCCAGCCAGCGCGCCGCCGCCCGCTCGCTGGGGCTGAGCAGCGCGCAGACCATGCGCCACGTGGTGCTGCCGCAGGCCGTCCGGCGGGTCGTGCCCCCGCTGCTGAACGACCTGGTCTCGCTGCAGAAGGACACCGGTCTGGTGTCGATCGCCGGCGCGGTCGACGCGGTGTACGCCGCGCAGATCTACGCGGGCAAGACCTTCAACTACACCTCGTACGTCGTCGCCGGCCTGATCTTCGTCGCGCTCACCATCCCGATGACGCGCTTCACCGACTGGATCACCGCCCGGATGAACCGCCGCCAGTCGCAGGGAGGAACCGTATGAGTGACGGCACGAGCACGACACCCGTGCTGCGGCTGGAGTCCGTACGCAAGACGTTCGGCTCCACGGTGGTGCTCCGCGACATCGATCTCAGCGTGCCCCCGCACACCGTCACCGCGCTGATCGGCGCCTCCGGCTCCGGCAAGTCGACGCTGCTGCGCTGCGCCAACCTGCTGGAGGACATCGACGACGGGGCGATCTTCCTGGACGGCGAGGACATCACCGACCCGCGGGTCGACCCGGACACGGTGCGCCGCCGGATCGGGGTCGTCTTCCAGGCGTACAACCTGTTCCCGCACATGACCGTGCTCGACAACATCACCCTCGCGCCGCGCCGGGTGCACAAGGTCGCGCGCGCCGAGGCGGCCGAGCGGGCCCGTGAACTGCTCGCCCGGCTCGGCCTCGGCGACAAGGCCGGCGAGTACCCGGACCGGCTCAGCGGCGGCCAGCAGCAGCGCGTCGCGATCGTCCGGGCGCTGGCCGGGCAGCCGCGGCTGCTGCTCCTCGACGAGATCACCGCGGCGCTCGACCCGGAGCTGGTCGGCGAGGTGCTGGGCGTCGTCCGCGATCTCAAGGACCAGGGCATGACGATGGTGATCGCCACGCACGAGATGGGCTTCGCCCGCGAGGTCGCCGACCAGGTCTGCTTCCTCGACGCCGGGGTGGTGCTGGAGCGCGGCACCCCGAAGCAGGTGTTCGGGGCACCGGAGCAGGAGCGCACTCAGCGCTTCCTGCGGCGCTTCGCGGAGGCCGGGCGGCTGTAACGGGTCAGCCGGTGGCCGCGGCCTTGAGGTCCTTGAGGTCCTTCACCAGCAGTTCGAACTCGAGGTCGTCACGCTGCGGCACCCCGAAGCGCTCGTCCCCGTAGGGGAAGGCGTGCGTCTCGCCGGTGCGGGTGTAGCCGCGGCGCTCGTACCAGGCGATGAGGTCGGCGCGCGCCGTGATCACCGTCATGTGCATCTGCGCCGCGTCCCACTCGGTCGCGGCGTAGCGCTCGGCCTCCGCGAGGACGGTCTTCCCGAGACCTCCGGCCTGGGCCGTGGGCCGGACCGCGAACATCCCGAAGTACGCGTTGTCCCCGCGGCGTTCGATGTGGCAGCACGCGATCAGCTCTCCCGCGCGCTCCACCAGGACGAGCCGGCTGCCCGCCTTCTCGATCACCTCGACGACACCCTCGGGGTCCGTCCGCTGTCCCTGCAGGATGTCCGCCTCGGTCGTCCACCCGACCCGGCTCGAGTCCCCCCGGTACGCCGACTCGACGAGAGTCACGACGGCGGGAACATCGGCCGGCGTGGCCGTGCGGAAGGTCGGCTGCGCGGTGCGCTCGCTGATGTCCATGGGGCCGAGGCTACCCGGGAGCACATCCGGGGCGCCGGGGCCGGGTAGCTTCACCGCATGGTGAATGTGGTGAGCAGCCGGATCCTGTTGCAGCCGACCGACCTGGAACGATCCCGGGCCTTCTACCGTGACGATCTCGGGCTGGCGATCTACCGGGAGTTCGGCAGCGGTCCTGAGCGCGGCACGGTGTTCTTTCTCGGCGGCGGCTATCTGGAGGTCTCCGGGCGCTCCGGGGCGCCGATGAGTGCGGCGCTGCGCATCTGGCTGCAGGTCCCGGACGTCACGGCGGCGCACGCCGAACTGGCCGGTCGCGGGGTGACCGTGCTGCGGCCGCCGGTGAAGGAGCCCTGGGGGCTGGTCGAGATGTGGATCGCGGATCCCGACGGGCTGGAGATCGTCGTGGTGGAGGTGCCGGCCGACCACCCGATCAGATACCGGCCCTGACCTCCGTGAAGGCGGCCGCGAGCCGCCGGATCCCCTCGTCGATCTCCTCCGTGCCGCTGGTGTCGGCGAAGCTGACGCGGATGTACGGCGCCGGGGCCTCGGCGGCGAAGTAGGCGCGCCCGGCCGCGACCGCGACCGAGGCGCGCAGGGCCGCAGTGCACAGCTCCGTCTCGTCGGTGCCGTCGGGCAGTCGCAGCTGGTAGCCGCCGCTCGGGACCCGGTCGGGGACGAGGTCCGGCAGGTCGCGCCGCAGCGCCGCCAGCATCGCGTCGCGGCGCTCGCGCAGCCCCGTCGCGACGGCCCGCAGATGGCGCGGCCAGGCGGGTGCGCCGACCAGTTCCAGGGTCGCCTCCTGCAGGGGGCGGGGGACGAAGAAGCTGTCGACGACCTGGATGGCGCGCAGCCGTTCCACGACCGGGCCACGCGCGATGAGCGCGCCGACCCGCAGGCTGGGCGAGGTCGGCTTGGTCAGCGACGTGACATGGACGACGGTGCCGTGCGGGTCGTCGGCGACCAGCGGCGCGGGCAGCGGGCCGCCGTGGCCCAGCCGCCGGGCGAAGTCGTCCTCGATGACGAACGCCCCGGCCGCGCGGGCGATCCCGGTGATCTGCGCCCGCCGCGCCGGGGCGAGAACGGTGCCCGTCGGGTTCTGGAAGAGCGGCTGGCAGAAGAACACCCGTGCGCCCGTGGCGTCGAAGGCGTCGGCGAGCAGGTCCGGGCGTACGCCGTCGGCGTCGGTCGGCACCGGGACCGGCCGCAGTCCGGCCGCCCGGGCCACCGCGAGCACTCCGGGGTACGTCGGGGACTCGACGAGCAGCGCGGAGCCGGGCGGGGCGAGCGCGCGCAGCGCGGTGGTGAGCGCGGCCTGGCCGCCCGCCGTGATCAGCACCTGGGCGGGTCCGACGCCGGCCTCGCGCGCGAACCAGGTGCGCAGCGCCGTCAGCCCCTCCACCGGCGGCCGGTCCCACGCCCCGGGCCGGCGGGCCGCGCGGGCGAGCGCGGCGCCGAGGGCCTGCTGCGGCTGGAGATCCGGGTGCAGATAGCCGCCGTTGAGCGGGATCACACCGGGCGGCGGGGCGGCGAGCGTGGCGAGCACCCCGGAGGCGTCGACGACGCGGGGGGCGGGCTCGCCGTGCTGGTCCCCGGCGGTCAGGGCGACCTGCTGCCAGGAGGTGTCGACGGGGCCGGCGGGGTGCGCCGCCGGCTGCGACCGGTAGGTGCCCGAGCCGGGCCGGGTCTCCACCAGCCCCTCAGCGGCGAGCGCGGCCAGCGCCCGGGACACCGTCACGGGGCTGACGCCGAACCGGTCGACGAGGGAGCGGCTCGACGGCAGTTTCGCTCCGGGAGAGAAGCGCTTCAGCTCTCCTCGCAGCGAATCCGCCAGGGAATGCGAACTGCTACCGTCGTTCATGACAGCACATAATAGCGCTACCGCACTGCGGCCGATAGCGGTGAACGGCACCGCCCTCGCCGGGCTCGGCGTCGCGGTCTTCTCCTTCACCTTCCCCGCGACCCACTGGGCGCTCGGCGGCTTCGGGCCGTGGACCACCGTCGCCGTGCGCGGTGTGCTCGCCGCCGTCATCGCGGGTGTCTGCCTGGTCGCCGGGCGGGCGCCCCTTCCCGCCCGGGAGCACTGGCCGGGACTGCTGGTCGTCGGCCTCGGGGTGGTCGTGGGCTTCCCGCTGCTCACCACGCTGGCGCTGACGACCACCGACACGTCGCACGCCGCCGTCGTCATCGGCGCGCTGCCGCTGGCCACCGCCATCGTGGCCGCGGCCCGGGAGGGGAACCGTCCGTCGCGCACCTTCTGGGCCGCCGCGGTCGCGGGGGCCGGCGCCGTCACGGTGTTCACCCTCGCGCAGAGCGGCGGGGCGCCGACCACCGGCGACCTCTACCTCTTCGGCGCGCTCGCGGTGTGCGCGGCGGGCTACGCCGAGGGCGGCCGGCTGGCCAGGGTGATGCCGGGACTGCGGGTCATCTCGTGGGCGCTGATCGCGATGCTCCCGTTCACCCTGGCCGGCTCGCTCGTCGCGCTGGCCTTCGAGCCGGTGCACTTCGGCGGCCAGGCGCTGCTGGGGCTGGCGTATCTCGCGGCCGTCTCCCAGGTCCTCGGCCTCATGGTCTGGTACCGGGGCATGGCCGCCATCGGCGTCGCGCGCGCCAGCCAGCTCCAGCTCGCGCAGCCGCTGCTGACGCTGGTGTGGTCCGCGGCGCTGCTCGGCGAGCACCTTGACGCCGCCACCCCGCTCGCGGCGCTCGCCGTCCTGGTCTGCGTGGCGGTCACCCAGCGCGCCAGGGCCTGAGCTCCCGCTCCTCGAGTCCTTCATCGCGCCCCCCGAGTACGTCCGTGCGCGTGAGTGTGCGCCCTCGTGCCTGGGCAGCTCTCCAGCGGACCGCCGTCGCCCGGGGACGCGGGGCGGCCGGTGGGCGGGAACGCCGCGAACGGGAGGCCGGTCATGCACGGACCACCGCTGGTGGGGTGGCTGCTGGTCGTACTCAGCGCCGCGACGGGGCTCTCGTGCCTGCTGCGGCACGCCGCACGGCACGAGGCCCTGATGGGGGCCGGCATGGCGGTGATGGCCGTGCCCCTGTCCGTACTCGACCCCCGGCCCTGGGGGTCGCTGCTGCTCGCGCTGGTCTTCGCGGCGGCGGCGGTCCGGGCCCTGCTGCTCGCCCGGCGGCCTGGCCACCATCTGCACCACGCCCTGGGCGCCGCCGCGATGGTCTACATGGCGGCCGCCATGGGCACCGCCGCCCCGGCCGGCGGCCACGCCGGGCACGCCCCGGCGGGCGCTCCGCTGCTGACGGGGGCCCTGCTGGTGTACTTCGCCGGATACGTCCTGGCCGCCGGGGCCCGGCTGGTGACGGTGGCGGCCGTCGCCCCGGCCGGCGGTCCGCCGGCCGGGGTGGCGATCGCGCCGGAGCTGGCGGCCTGCCGGGTCTCCATGGCGCTGGGGATGTTCGCGATGCTGCTGACGCTGTGACCCGGGGTGCCGGCCGCCCCGGACGGCGTCAGCAGGCGAGGGCGAGCGGCGGCCGCCAGACCTGGCCGTCACCCGGGGTGCCGGAGGCCGGGCTGGAGTTGAGCGGCACGAACATCATCCGCGCGCCGGTCTGGTTCCGGTCGCCGGTCCACAGGTCGATGCCCTGCCAGGCCTGCCCGTCGACGACCGACACCGTGCGGGACTGTCCGCCACAGCTGTTGGCGGAGATGAGGCGGCGGCCGTTCGCGGGCTGGCCGAACCCGAGGTTGGGGGGCGCGACCCAGGTCCCGTACAGGTTCGTGGTGGTGGCGTAGCCGGTACCGGTGCCCGTGCAGTAACCGCAGCCCGGGTCCGAGTAGGTGAGGAAGTACTGCCCGCTGGCCCGGTCGTACCAGCCGCCCGGGCTCTCGATGTTCTTCAGTCCGGCGACGGTCACCCCGCCCGATCCGGAACCGCCGACGCCCGCGGCGTTGAGCTCCTCGATGGACAGGGACAGCGCACCGGGCATCGTGCACACCAGAGCGGGCGCGGCACCCGGCGTGACGGAGTCGATGAAGCCCATGTCCCCGTTACCGGTACAGAACTTCAGGCTGGGCTTGGTGTACGAGCCGTTCGGCGCACCGGCGGTGGGACCGCAGGGGCCGGCCGGGCCGTTGCAGCCCATCGCGTTGTAGGCGTTGGACCGGTCACGGTTGAAGTCCGCCGGGGAGTTGAACCACAGGATCCACGCCCCGTCGCCGGCGCCCCAGCCGCTGCGCTGGATCATCCGCGCGTTGAAACAGCCCGCGCCGGTGCCGCCGCACTCCACCTGCCAGGTCTGCCCGGTGTACGGATCGATGTCGTTCGGGCCGAACAGCAGCTGGGGAGTGGACCAGGGTCCCAGGAGCGACGGAGCGGTGGACACCTTGAAGCCGCACCAAGGGGTGTTGGCCACCTGCCAGTGGAACCCGCAGGCGTACGCGGTTCCGTACGCGTAGTAGGTGCCGTTGAACTTCTGGACGGTGCCGTCGTGCAGGTCGAGCGAGGCGGGCAGGCTGAACGCCACGGGCTGCCCCTCAGGAGCCGAATCGGCCTGAGCGGTGGACGCACCCCCGAGGAACGTGACGAAGGAAAGAGCGAGGACGGCGAGCAGGGCACCGATACGGCACACCACGCCTCCAGTTCGATGAGGTCGTCGCGGACAGGGTCGTGGGCAAATCGAGGGCGAGCCGTTCCGATGATCGGCCCGCATGACGCACCGTAGTCGTGCGTTTCCGGTGCGTCGGACGACGCGACCGGCTGCCGCCCCACGTCACCCATAGCGACGAAGGCTCGTACGCCCGGCCGAGTCCCGCGCCGGCCGGGCACCGGCCGGCGGGCGAGGCGGGGCGGGACGGGGTGAGGCGTGCATCACTTCGGACGGCGGACCGTACCCGGGGCTCCCGGGGCCTCCTAGGGTGAGCGGCATGACGGTCCCGTTCGTGCTGCTGGTGGTCGGCGCACTGGCGGCGGCGATGACGCCGCGCCTGCTGTCCCGTGCCGCCTGGCCGGAGCGCGAACCCGTGCTGGCCCTGTGGGTCTGGCAGTGCGTCGTCGCCGCCGTCCTGCTGTGCTGCGTCCTGGCGATGGCGCTCAGCGCCGCCGCCGCTTCGGCCGCGGTCCGCTGGCACCTGTTCGGTTTCGCCCCGCACGGTGTCGTGGACGCGTACGGTCTGCCCGGCTACGGGCGCTGGGCCGGATCGCTGGCGGTCCTGCTGGCCTGCGGTGGTGTGTGGACCGCCGCGATGCTCACCCGCGAGGTGCGCGGGGCGCGGGCCCGGCGCCGTCAGCGGCGTGCCGACCTGCTCGTCCGCTCCCCCCGGCTGCCCGGCGAGGAGCCGCCGGCCGGTGACCGGCTGGTGGTGCTGGAGGGTGACCGGCCCGACGCCTGGTGGCTGTCGGGCGCGCAGCCGCAGCTGGTCGTCACCACGGCCGCGCTGCGCCGGCTCAAGGGCCGTCAGCTCGACGCCGTGCTCGCCCATGAACAGGGCCACGTCCGTGCCCGGCACGATGTGCTGCTGCACTGCGCGGGCGCGCTGGCCTCCGGCTTCCCGCAGGTCCCGGTCTTCGCCGGGTTCCGCGACCAGGTGCACCGGCTGATCGAGCTGTCCGCCGACGACACCGCCTCCCGCCGCTTCGGCCGGCTCACCACGGCACTGGCCCTGGTCGAGCTCAACGAGGACCGCGGGGTGTTCGGCCCCTGCCCGACCCCGCTCGCCGAACTGCCGCGCCGGGTGCACCGGCTGCTGGACCCGGCGCCGCGGCTGGCTCCGGTACGCCGGGCCGGGCTGACCGCGACCGCGCTCCTCGTCCCGGCCGTTCCGCTCCTGATCGCGTTCGTTCCGGGGCTCAGCGCTCTCGCGTAGCCGACCGGAATCGCTCCTTCCGGGCCCCTGACGGCTCCTTCCCCGGCCCGTTCCGGAGAATGGCGCCATGGTGATCAAGGGATGCATGTTCGACTTCTCCGGGACCTTGATGAGAATCGAACCGGCCGGGCGCTGGCTGGACGCGGTCCTCACCGCGGCCGGGCACGACGTTCCCGCCGGACAGGCCGCGCGGTACGCGGAGCGGCTGGAGCGGGCCGGGGCGCTGCCCGGCGGCGCGCATCCGAGCGCGGTGCCCGAAGCGCTGCGGGAGGTCTGGCAGGAGCGGGACCGCAGCGCGGAACAGCACCGGGCCGCGTTCACCGGCATGGCCCGGCAGGCGGAGCTGCCGTGGGACGTCTACGACGCCCTGTACGACCGCCACATGACGCCGGTGGCCTGGACGCCCTACCCCGACGCCGCCGAGGTGCTGGGGGAACTGCGCGGGCGCGGGACCGCCGTGGCCGTGGTGAGCAACATCGGCTGGGACCTGCGGCCGGTCTTCCGCGCCCACGGACTCGACGCGTTCGTCGACGCGTATGTGCTGAGTTTCGAACACAGCATCCAGAAGCCGGACCCCCGGCTGTTCACGATCGCCTGTGAGGCGCTGGGACTGCCTCCCGCGCAGGTCGCGATGGTGGGCGACGACCGGCGGGCCGACACGGGCGCCGCCGCGCTGGGCTCCCCGGTGCACCTCGTCGACCATCTGCCGGCCGATGAGCGGCCGGACGGTCTGCGGAAGATTCTCGATCTGCTGTAGATCCACCAATCCGCACCGGCCGCCGCTCCGAATACCTCACAGGACATGCGGGCGTGAGGAGGGCGGACTGTGATGACGGAACGACGTCGGGTCGCGATCATCGGGAGCGGGATCGCAGGACTCACGGCCGCATACGTCCTGCGCGGGACGCACGATGTCCTGCTGTTCGAGGCGGACGCCCGGCTCGGCGGCCACGCCGACACCCACGACGTCGTGGCCGCTGACGGCGGCCGGGCGTTCGCCGTCGACACCGGTTTCATCGTGCACAACCGCCGTACGTACCCGCTGTTGACGCGGCTCTTCGCCGAACTCGGCGTGGCCACCCAGGAGACCGACATGAGCATGTCGGTGCGCTGCGACGGCTGCGGTCTGGAGTACGCCGGAGCCCGCGGCGCGGCGGGGCTGTTCGCGCGCCCCGGCAACGCGGCGAACGTCCGCTATCTGCGGCTGCTCGCACAGGTGCCGCGCTTCCACCGGGCGGCCCGCGAACTGCTGGCACGGCCTGCGGACGGACCGGAGCCGACCCTCGGCGAGTTCCTCGCCGAACGGCGCTTCCCGCCGTACTTCGTCTCGCACTTCATGACGCCGCTGGTCTCCGCGGTGTGGTCCTGCGGCGCGGAGCAGGCCGCCGGCTATCCCGCCCGTTATCTCTTCCGCTTCCTGGACAACCACGGGATGCTCTCGGTGACCGGGGCGCCGGCCTGGCGGACCGTCACCGGCGGCTCGCACGAATACGTCCGGCGGATCGCCAAGCAGGTCACCACGGTGCACACGTCGGCCCCGGTGCACGCGCTCACCCGCCGTCCCGGCGGCGTGCGGCTGTGGACCGGCGACGGCGCCGAGCACACCGCGGACGCCGTGGTCGTCGCCGTCCACCCCGATCAGGCGCTGCGGCTGCTCGCCGACCCGACGCCCGCGGAGTCCGAGGTGCTGGGCGCGTTCTCCTACTCCCGCAATCCGGCGCTGCTGCACACCGACGCCTCCGTGCTGCCCCGGGCGAGCAGCGCCCGCGGCTGCTGGAACTATCTGCTGCCCTCGTGCGGCGCCACCCCCGACCGGGTCCTGGTGAGCTACGACATGACGCGGCTGCAGCGGCTCGACACCCCGCAGGAGTACGTCGTGACCCTGGGGGGCGAGCGGCTCGTCGACCCGGCCCGGGTCCTGGACCGCATGGACTACGCGCACCCGGTCTTCACCACCCGCTCGGTCGCCGCCCAGCGGCGGCTTCCGGAGCTCAACGGCTCGGTCACCACCTTCGCCGGGGCCTACCACGGCTGGGGATTCCACGAGGACGGCTGCCGCTCGGGAGTCGCGGCGGCCGCGGCGCTGGGGGTCCGGTGGTGACCGCGGCGCTGTACGAGTGCGTGGTGTCGCACGTGCGCACCGCCCCGCTGCGGTACTCCTTCCGGCACCGTACGTATCTCTGGCTGGTGGACCTGGACGCGCTGCCCCGGCTGCCGCGCCCGCTGCGCCCGCTGGCCCGTTTCGAGGCCCGTGACCACTTCGGCGGCACGGCACCGGACATCCGCGCGGGACTCGACCGCTTCCTCGCGGCGGAAGGGGTGGAGCCGCCCGGCGGGCGGGTGCTGATGCTCACCGCGGCCCGGGTGTTCGGCCATGTCTTCAACCCGCTGACCGTCTACTGGTGCCACCGCTCCGACGGTTCGACGGCCTGTGTCGTCGCCGAGGTGCACAACACCTACGGCGAACGGCACTGCTACCTGCTGCGCCCGGACACCGCGGGCCGGGCCGGTACCGCGAAGGACTTCTACGTCTCGCCGTTCTTCCCGGTGGACGGCGAGTACCGCATGCAGCTGCCGGAACCCGGCGCGCGACTCGCTCTGACGGTCCATCTGGAGCGGGCCGGCACCCGGCCGTTCACCGCGACGCTGCGGGGCGAACGGCGCCCCGCGACCACCGCGGGCCTGCTGCGGACCACCGTGCGGCACCCGTGGTCGACGGCCACCGTGTCCGCGCTCATCCGGATGCACGGCGTCCTGTTGTACCTGCGCGGCCTGCCCGTGCGGCCCCGTCCCCCGCACCGACCCCAGGAGGGTGTGCAGTGACTGCCCCCGTTTCCCGTCCGATCCTCTCCCGTCCGGTCCTTTCCCGTCCGTCGGCGGCCGGTCCGCCGGAGTCCCGTCAGCCCCTGGCCCGCGGCCTGCCGGTGAACCCGGAACTCTGGCCGGACGTCGTCCGGGTACCCGGCGCT
The DNA here is from genome assembly GCF_027158125.1 of Streptomyces sp. H39-C1. Lineage (NCBI taxonomy): Bacteria > Bacillati > Actinomycetota > Actinomycetes > Kitasatosporales > Streptomycetaceae > Streptomyces > Streptomyces sp. H39-C1. Next base: position 48,021 of record NZ_JAPVLS010000036.1, on the reverse strand, counting down.
CCGGTCCGCGCGGCCGTCGCCGAGCACCTGGTGCGGCGGGCCGTGGCCCGTCTGCCGCTGCGTCTCGCTCTGCCGGGCCGCGCACCGGCCGGGTCGGCGGACCCGGACGCCCCGCTGCTGCGGGTGCACCGGCCCGACGCCTTCTTCGCCCGGATCGCCACGTCGGGACTCGTCGGCTTCGGCGAGTCGTACATGGCGGGCGAATGGGACTCCGACGACCTGGTGGGGGTGCTGACCGTGCTCGCCTCGCAGGTCGGGTCGCTCGTCCCGGCTCCGCTGCAGCGGCTGCGCGGCGCGTGGGCACTGCGGCAGCCGTCGGCCCAGCGCAACACGGTCGTGGGGGCGCGTGGCAACATCAGCCGCCACTACGACCTGTCGAACGACCTGTTCTCGCTCTTCCTGGACGAGTCGATGACGTATTCGGCGGCTCTGTTCCCGCCGGACGGCGAGCCCGCCGACGTCCGCTCCCCCACCGGGGCCGAGCCGCTGACCGTCGCCCAGCACCGCAAGATCGACCGGCTGCTGGACCTCGCCGCCGTGCGGCCCGGCACCCGGCTGCTGGAGATCGGCACCGGCTGGGGCGAGCTGGCGCTGCGGGCCGCGGAACGCGGCGCGGAGGTGGTGACGGTGACCCTGTCGCGGGAGCAGCGCGAGCTGGCCCGGCTGCGGATCCGCGAGGCTGGGTATGAGGACCGGGTGACGGTGCTGCTGCGGGACTACCGGCAGATCCGCGGTGCGTACGACGCCGTGGTCAGTGTGGAGATGGTCGAGGCGGTCGGCGAGGAGTTCTGGCCGGTGTACTTCCGTGCGCTGGAGCGGTTCCTGGCGCCCGGCGGACGGATCGCCCTGCAGGCCATCACCATGCCGCACGACCGGCTGCTGGCCTCCAGGCGCACCTTCACCTGGATCCAGAAGTACATCTTCCCCGGCGGCCTGCTGCCGTCGGTGACCGCCGTCGAGCAGGTCCTGGCCCGCCACACGGGGTTGCGGATCGCGGAGGACACCGGGTTCGGGCCGCACTACGCCCGGACGCTGGAGCTGTGGCGCGAGCGCTTCACCGAGCGGGCCGCGGAGGTGGCGGAGCTGGGGTTCGACGAGACCTTCCGCCGGATGTGGACCTTCTACCTGGCCTACTCCGAGGCCGGATTCCGATCCGGTTACCTGGATGTGCGCCAGCTGCTGCTGGTGCGCGGCGCGGCGGGCACCCTGTGAACGATTTTCCGTGGGGCGACTTCGCCACCTGTCTCGCGGCCTCGGCCGGCGCGGCCCTGGCGGTGCTCCTCGCAGCCTTCGCCGCCGGCGCGGCGAAGGGCCTGCACCGGGTCGTGGACGTGGCCTGGGGAACGGCCTTCGCCGGGGTGGCGGCGGTGTCGTACGCACTGTCCGCGGGCCACGGCGACGAGGGCCGGCGGCTGTTGGTCCTGATCGCGACGGCGGCATGGGGACTGCGGCTGTCCGTGCACATCGGCCTGCGCGGCTGGGGCCACGGCGAGGATCCGCGCTACGACCGGCTGCTGTCGCGCGCGCCCGGCAGCCGGAACCTCTACGCGCTGCGCATGGTCTACCTGCTGCAGGCGGTCCTGGTGTGGGTGGTGTCGCTTCCCGTCCAGTTCGCCATGTACGTGCCCGGCGCGCTCAACGGGTTCGCGTCGGCCGGGGTGGCGCTGTGGCTGGTGGGGTTCTTCTTCGAGTCCGTCGGCGACTTCCAGCTCGCCCGCTTCAAGCGGGATCCGGCGCACCGCGGCGCGATCATGGACCGGGGGCTGTGGAGCTGGACCCGGCACCCCAACTACTTCGGTGACTTCTGCGTCTGGTGGGGGCTGTTCCTGCTCGCCTGCTCGACCCCGCTGGTGGTCGTCACTCTGGTGTCGCCGCTGGTCATGAGCTTTCTGCTGCTTCGCGGGAGCGGTAAGCCGATGCTGGAACGGCATATGGAGCGCCGCCCGGGATTCGCCGAGTACACCGCTCGTACCAGCGGTTTCTTCCCCAGGCCGCCACGGCACCGGTCCTGACCGGCGACCGGTTCTCCGGCGCCGACACGCTGTGACCGGGTCGACGCCCGGCGGTCCCCCGCGCCGCCGGGCGCCGATCCAGGCCCCCGTTCCCCGCATGGCCGTGTAGGCCCGGCGGGGGTGCGTTGAGTATATTGGCTGAGAGCCAGTCAACGCAGGAGTAAAGCATGTCTCCCCGAAGCGCATCGGTCAATGAAGAGATGCGGCGGCGTTCCCGGGAACGGCTCCTCCAGGCGACGGTGGAACTGATCGAGGAACGCGGCTACGAGGCCACCACCCTCGCCGACATCGCCGACCGGGCGGGCACCGCGCGTGGCCTGGTGTCGTACTACTTTCCGGGAAAACGCCAGCTCGTGCAGTCCGCGGTGCACCGCCTGATGCATCTGGAGCTGGCGGCGGCACTGGAACGGGAGCCGCAGACCGAGGACGGCCAGGAGCGGATGGCGCGGGCCATCGACGCGATTCTGGGCCTGACCCAGACGCACACGAAATTGATGCGCACGCATATGGCGTCGATCTTGCAGGCCGAGGGTTTCATCCAGTGTTCCGAGCAGCAGCGGCTCGCCGCACTGCTGCAGGACACGGTCGTGCGGTGGGGCGCGGAGGATCCCGGGACGGAGTACCCGATGATGCGCGCGCTCCTGATGGGCGCGGTGGTCGCGCTCCTGGTGCCCGGCGTCCCGATGCCGCTGCCGCGGCTGCGGGCCGAGCTGTTCACCAGGTACGGCCTGGACTGGGAACTGGGCGTTCCGCCGCCCGCCGACGCCGGACCCTTGGCCGCGGCGGACACCCGCCGCCCGGCGCGCTCGCCACTGCCCTGAGGGTCCGCCCCTGAGCGGCGAGCTGCGCGCGCCACTCCCGCAACGCACGGGGATGGCGCATGCTGGGCTTACGACCTGGCGCGCGATGGAGGGCGGATCAGCGAGCGGCGTCATGCGGCTCCGGATCCAAGGCGGAGGAGGGAGGCGACGCGGAGCGTCGTCGACCGACGACAACGCCTGGGGGCCCCTCCCAGCGCTGCTGGGGGAGGGGCCGCAGGGCGTCGGGAGCCCGCTCTCCATCGCGCGCCAGGTCGTCCACGGCGGAAGGAGCCAGCTCGTGCTTCGTGTCGCAGTAGTCGGTTCAGGTCCCAGCGGCGTGTATGTGGCCGAGGCGCTGACCCGTCAGACCACCGTGCCGGACGTGGCGGTGGATGTCCTCGACCGGCTGCCGTGCCCGTACGGCCTGGTGCGCTACGGAGTGGCGCCGGACCACGAGAAGATCAAGTCCCTGCAGGGCAATCTGCGGCAGGTGCTGGAGGACCCGCGGGTGCGTTTCCTCGGCAATGTCGAGGTGGGGCCGGCGCTCGGCCCCGAGCAGCTCGGCGAGCTCTACCACGCGGTGGTCTACTGCTTCGGCGCCGCCGCCGACCGGCGGCTGGGCGTACCGGGCGAGGATCTGCCCGGCAGTTACTCCGCCACCCGGTTCGTCTCCTGGTACAGCGCCCACCCGGACGAACCGCCGGAGGAGTTCGCGCTGCTGGCCCGGTCGGCGGTGGTGATCGGGGTCGGCAATGTCGCGGTCGACGTGGCCCGGGTACTGGCGCGCGGTGCGGACGAGTTGCGGCACACCGACATCCCGCAGTCGGCGCTCACCGCGCTGGACGCCAGCCAGGTCACCGATGTGCACATGGTGGGGCGGCGTGGTCCTTCACAGGCGAAGTTCACCACCAAGGAGCTGCGCGAGCTGGGCGGGCTGTCCGGCGCCGATGTCATCGTGCACGCCGACGAGTTGGCGCTCGATCCCGGGTACGCCGACCCTTCCGCGCTGCCCGCCGTGGCCCGTCGCAATGTCGAGGTGCTGCGCGAATGGACCACGCGGGTCCCGGAGGGCCGGCCGCGCCGGATCCATCTGCGGTTCTTCCTGCGTCCGGCCGGACTCCTCGGTGACGGGCGGGTGTCGGGCGTCCGTTTCGAGCGGACGCTGCCCGACGGGCTGGGCGGAGTGCGCGGGACGGGGCAGTCGGAGGAGATCGAAGCGCAGCTCGTGCTGCGCTCGGTGGGATATCAGGGCGTGCCGCTGCCCGGTCTGCCGTTCGACGAACGGCACGCGGTGGTGCCGAACGACGGCGGCCGCGTGCTGCGGGACGGTGTGCCCTCGCCCGGGGAGTACGTCGCCGGCTGGATCAAGCGCGGGCCGACCGGGGTGATAGGCACCAACCGGCCCTGTGCCAAGCAGACGGTGGCGGCGCTGCTCGAGGACGTACCGCGGTTGCTGGCCAGGTCGCTCCCCCGCGATCCGCTGGAGGCGCTGCGGTCGGGCGGCGGCGATCCGGTGGCGTGGCCGGGCTGGCTGTCGATCGAGGCCGCGGAGATGGCGCTGGGCCGGTCGCTCGACCGGGGCACCGTCAAGATCCAGGACTGGGCGGGGCTGCTGGCCGCCGCGCGACTGGCCGCCTGACCCGAACCGGGAGGCGGCCTCAACGGGCGGCGGTCGCTCCTGGGTGGATCCGTTCGCACTGCCCCTCGGCCGCCGCCAGCACCGAGTCCAGGAGGTTGGGGACCAGCGCGTCCAGATCCTCGCGGCGCAGGCCGCTCATCTTGGACGTGCCCCGGTAGTTCTGCTCGATGACCCCGGCCTCGCGCAGCACCCGGAAGTGGTGCGTGGTGGTGGACTTGCTGACCGGCAGGTCGACATCGGAGCAGGCCAGCTCGGTCTCGGCGGCGGCCAGGGTGCGCACCACATGCAGCCGCATGGGGTCGGACAGCGCATGGAGCACGCCTTCGAGGCGGATGGCCGTGCGCTCCGGGTGCTCCAGCGCACGGGCGGCGGGGGCGGTCTGCGGTGTCATGCGTCCATAGTACGAGTTCTCTCGTAGTTTGACATCCGCCGTATTACGATGGCTATCGTAGAAGGCGTCCGGTGAGTCGATCCGGTGAGCCCTATGACGAGGAGAGCGCCATGAGCGCACTGTTCGAGCCCTACACCTTGCGGTCCCTGACGATCCCCAACCGCGTCTGGATGGCACCGATGTGCCAGTACAGCGCGGCGGTCGACGGTCCGGAGCAGGGCGTACCGCAGGACTGGCACTTCGCGCACCTCGCCGCCCGGGCGACCGGTGGCACGGGCCTGATCCTCACCGAGGCGACGGCGGTGAGCCCGGAGGGCCGCATCAGCCCGGCCGACCTCGGGCTGTGGAACGACCGGCAGCAGGCGGCGTTCGGCCGGATCACCAACTTCCTCAAGGAGCGGGGCACCGTTCCGGGCATCCAGCTCGCCCACGCCGGACGCAAGGCGTCGACGGACCGGCCCTGGCGCGGCGGCGGCCCGGTGGGCGCGGAGAACCACGGCTGGCAGCCCGCGGGCCCGAGCCCGGCGCCGTTCGCCGACGGCCACCCCGTACCGCGGGAGCTGACCGTCGAACAGATCCGGGAGATCACCGAGCGGTTCGCGGACTCGGCCCGGCGGGCGCTCGCGGCCGGCTTCCAGGTCGTCGAGGTGCACGGCGCGCACGGCTACCTGATCCACGAGTTCCTCTCCCCGCACAGCAACCACCGCACCGACGAGTACGGCGGCAGCTTCGAGAACCGGATCCGCCTCGCGCTGGAGGTCGTCGACGCGGTGCGCGCGGTGTGGCCCGCGGAGCTGCCGGTGTTCTTCCGGGTGTCCGCGACCGACTGGCTGACGGAGAACGGCACCGGCGAGGGCTGGACCGCGGACGAGACCGTCCGGCTGGCGAAGGAACTGCGCGCCCACGGCGTCGACCTGCTCGACGTCTCGACCGGCGGCAACGTCCCCAAGGTCCGGATCCCGACCGGCCCCGGCTACCAGGTGTCCTTCGCCGAGCGGGTCAGGACGGAGACCGATCTGCCGGTGGCGGCGGTCGGCATGATCACCGATGTCCGGCAGGCCGAGGAGATCATCGCCTCCGGCCGCGCCGACGCCGTCCTGCTCGGCCGCGAACTGCTGCGCGACCCCCACTGGGCGCTGCGCGCGGCGCGCGAACTGGGCGCGGAATCCCGCGTTCCCGACCAGTACGGATGGGCCATCTGAGACCCGCCCTCCGTCCCCGGTCCGGCCGGTCCGGGGGCGGAGGACGGCGCTACGGGACGATCGAGTCCACGTATCCACCGTCGACCCGGACCGCGCCGCCGGCGCTGCTCGCGGTCTCCCGGGGCTTCGCGAAGGAGGCGGCCGGCACCGGTGTCACCGTCAACTCCGTGATCGCCGGCCCCACCCACACCAGGGCCCCCAGGAACGTTCCACCATGCCGGGCAGACAGCCGCGGGTCATCCGGACCGCGGTCAGCACGTTGACCTCGAAGTAGCGCCGCCACTCGGCGGCGGTCGAACGGGGCGGAGGACGCGGCACCGACCTGCGGGAACTCCGTGCGGCGAGCCATTGTCAGTGGCGGGGTGGAGACTCTGTGATGTCGGACACATTCCATCCTGGAGGCGACGTGCCATGAACGACGTATTGCTCGCAGTGGGCACCCAGAAGGGTCTCTTCCTCGGCCGCAGGAACAGCGCCGGGGAGTGGGGCTTCGGCGGCCCGCACTTCCCGATGCAGGCGGTGTACTCCATCGGGATCGACACGCGCCGCGATACGCCCAGACTGCTGGTGGGGGCGGACAGCTCGCACTGGGGGCCGTCGGTGTTCCGCTCCGACGACCTGGGGGCGAACTGGCACGAACCCGCCCGGCCCGCCGTGAAGTTCCCCGAGGACACCGGCACCTCGCTGGAGCGCGTGTGGCAGCTGCATCCGGCCGGACCCGCCGCACCGGACGTGGTGTACGCGGGTACCCAGCCGGGCGCGCTGTTCCGCTCGGAGGACGGCGGTGAGAGCTTCGCGTTCGTCCGCAGCCTGTGGGAGCACCCGCAACGGGCGGAGTGGAACGCCGGGTTCGGCGGCCAGGCCGTGCACACCGTGGTGACCGACCCCCGCAACGCCGACGCGGTGACCGTCGCGGTGTCCACCGGCGGGGTCTACCGCTCGCTGGACGGCGGGGCGAGCTGGACACCGTCCAACACCGGGGTGCAGTGCACCTTCCAGCCCGAGCGGTTCCCGGAGTTCGGCCAGTGCGTGCACAAGATCGCGCAGGACGCCGAGGACCCGGACCGGCTGTATCTGCAGAACCACGGCGGGGTCTACCGCAGTGACGACGCGGGGGCGAAGTGGTCGGAGATCGGCGCCGGCCTGCCCGCCGACTTCGGCTTCACCATCGCCACCCATCCGCGCCGCGGCGGTGTCGCCTATGTCTTCCCGATCACCGCGGACGCCCACCGGCTGCCGCCGGACCTGCGCTGCCGGGTCTTCAGGACCGAGGACGCCGGGGGGACCTGGGCTCCGCTCTCCCAGGGGCTGCCGCAGGAGCCGCACTACGGCGCCGTCCTGCGGGACGCGCTGTGCCTGGACGACGCGGATCCGGCCGGGGTGTACTTCGGCAACCGCAACGGCGAGGTGTACGCGAGCGCGGACGAGGGCGACAGCTGGCAGCTCGCCGTCTCCCATCTCCCCGACGTGCTGTGCGTGCGTGCGGCCGTCATCGACTGAGCCACTAGAGTGACGGATCGTGACAGCGCGACCGTTGAACGAAATCGTCGAGGCCGGCTGGGCGAAGGCCCTGGAGCCGGTCGCCGGGCAGATCGGCGCGATGGGAGATTTCCTGCGCGCCGAGATCGCCCAGGGCCGCACCTACCTTCCGTCCGGGCCGAATGTGCTGCGCGCGTTCCAGCAGCCGTTCGACGAGGTGCGGGTGCTGATCGTGGGTCAGGACCCGTACCCCACGCCCGGCCACGCGGTGGGGCTGAGCTTCTCGGTGGCTCCGGAGGTGCGCCCGCTGCCCGGCAGCCTGGAGAACATCTACCGGGAGCTCGGCACCGACCTCGGCGTTCCCCGGCCGGCCACCGGGGACCTGACGCCGTGGACGCGGCAGGGCGTGCTGCTGCTCAACAGGGCGCTCACCACGGCGCCCCGCAAGCCCGCGGCCCACCGGGGCAAGGGCTGGGAAGAGGTCACCGAACAGGCGATCCGGGCGCTGGTGGCGCGCGGCACCCCGCTGGTGTCGATCCTCTGGGGGCGCGACGCCCGCAATCTGCGTCCGCTGCTCGGCGACCTGCCGGCGCTCGAAGCGGCGCACCCGTCACCCATGTCCGCGGACCGCGGCTTCTTCGGCTCCCGGCCGTTCAGCCGGGCCAACGCCCTGTTGACAGGACTCGGGGCCAATCCCGTGGACTGGCGCCTGCCCTGACGGAGCCGGACTGTACGCTGCCCGGGTGACGACGCATTCGAATACTCCTGCGGGCTGGTACGCGGACCCGCAAGGCACCCCTGACCTGCTCCGCTACTGGGACGGATCCCAGTGGACCGAGCACACGAACACCGGCCGGCCGGGCCAGGTGCCCCAGCAGCAGACGAGCAACGCCTGGGAGCTGAACGTCGACGGCGGCCACGACCCGTCGAAGGTGCAGCGCCAGGTGCAGCACCAGGCAGGTGTCGCGCCGGCCGGCGGTGGCGGCGGCACGCTGTTCAACGAGCCGATCCTGGTGGTGAACCAGAAGGCCAAGCTGATCGAGCTGAACAACGAGTACAGCGTGTTCGACCAGCAGGGCCGCTCGCTCGGTTCGGTGAGCCAGGTCGGCCAGAGCACGGCCCGCAAGGTGCTGCGCTTCGTCTCCAGCGTCGACCAGTTCCTCTCGGTCAAGCTGGAGGTGCGGGACGCCCACGGGCAGCCGCAGCTGCTGCTCACCCGCCCGGCGAAGTTCATCAAGTCCAAGGTGATCGTGCAGCGCCCGGACGGCCAGACGCTCGGCGAGATCGTCCAGCAGAACGCCATCGGCAAGATCAACTTCTCGTTCGAGGTCAACGGCCAGAAGATCGGCGCCATCAAGGCCGAGAACTGGCGCGCCTGGAACTTCGCGATCGTCGACCACACCGACACCGAGGTCGCCCGCATCACCAAGACGTGGGAGGGCCTGGCCAAGACCATGTTCACCACGGCGGACAACTACGTGCTGCAGATCCACCGGCAGCTCTCCGAGCCACTGCTGAGCATGGTGGTCGCCTCCGCACTCACGGTGGACACCGCGCTCAAGCAGGACTCCCGCGGGCTCGGCTGACCCGATGGCCGGTTCCGGCGGCTGGGTCCTCGGTGTGGACTCCGGCGGCTCCGGGGTGCGGGTGTCCCTTGCCCGTGCCGACGGCACCGCCAGGTCCGCGACCGTCTCCTCCAAGCGGCCCGCCGTGGTCGCCGACCGGGGGATCGACGCCGACAGCCTGCTCGACGAAGTGCTCCCCGCCGCGCGGGAACTGATGCGGGCGGCGGGCGCGGAGACGCTGATCGCGGCCGCGGTCGGCGCCGCCGGCATGGCCACCCTCGGCGACGATCTGCGCGCCGTACTGCCCGGGGCGCTGCGCGAGGCCTTCGGCGTGCGCGCGCTCGCCCTCGCCGCGGACGCGGTGACCGCGTACGCGGGCGCCCTCGGCATGCGCCCCGGCGTCGTGGTCGCGGCGGGCACCGGCATGATCGCCCTCGGCACCGGACTCGACGACTCCGGCTGGCGCCGTGCCGACGGCTGGGGCCATCTGCTCGGCGACTCCGGCGGCGGCGCCTGGATCGGCCGCGCGGGGCTGGACGCCGCGCTGCGCGCCCACGACGGGCGGGCGGGGGGCTCTACCGCGCTCCTGGAGCGTGCGGAAGCGCTCTTCGGCCCGGTCGACTGCCTGCCGGGGCAGCTGTACCCGCGGCCCGACCGGCCGGCCGTACTCGCCTCGTTCGCCCCGGCGGTGGCCCGCTGCGCGGCCGCCGATCCGGTGGCGGCGGACATCCTGCGGCAGGCAGCCCGGCACATCCTGGAGACGGCCGCCGCCGTACGTCCGATCACCGCCACCGCCAACGGCTCGTGCCGCACGGCGCTGACCGGCGGTCTGTTCAAGATGGGCGAGCCGCTGCTCGGCCCGCTGCGTGAGCTGGCGCCCGAGGTGTTCCCCGCGGCGGAGTTCGTGCCCGCCGACGGAGATCCGCTGCTCGGCGCCCTGCGCATCGCGGGCGCGCTCGCCTCGGGCACGCTGTCGCTGCCGGAGGACCCCGCCCTGCTGCACGTCCCGATGCACGTGCATCGGGACAGCCAAATGTGACCGAACGTGAAGGAAATTCGGACGGAACGGGACAGGTCCCCCCTAGGACGTACCCACCCGAACACCCGCGCACCACGAGGCATTAACATGCGACGCCATGAGCACTGCCACTGGCCCCGCACCCGGCCTCCCCGTTCGAATGCCGCGTCCCCGCCAGCCGGGACGCCACCGCCGACCGGAGCCCCTGGCCGCGCCCGAGGGCGCGCCGGTGCTGGTTCTCGCTGTTCCCGGCACCCCGACCCCCGCCGTTCGCAGTCTGGCGGAAGAGGTCATGAGCATCGCCCGTTCCGAGCTGTCGGGCCTGGACCCGCGGATCGGCTACCTCGAAGGGGACGACGCCGAGTTCCCCGCGCTGGAGGCCGTGCTCACGCAGGCCGCCTCCGAGCGCCCTGACGGCTCCCCCGCCGCCGTCGTGGTCCCGCTGCTGGCCGGGCCCGACGCGTCGGTGGTCCGCCGGATCCGCCAGGCGGTGACCGACAGCCGCTGCGGCGCCGAGGTGACCGACGTACTCGGCCCGCACCCGCTGCTCGCCGAGGCGCTGCACGTGCGCCTCTCCGAGGCCGGTCTGGCCCGCGCGGACCGCGCCCGGCTGTTCACCGTCGCGACGGCCGCCGACGGCATCATCCTGGCCACCGTGGGCGGCGAGGAGGCCGTACAGGCGGCCGGTGTCACCGGTCTGCTGCTCGCGGCCCGGCTCGCGGTTCCGGTGCTGGCCGCCGCGCTGGACGTGGACGGGTCGATCGCCCGCGCCGCCGAGCAGCTGCGGTCCTCCGGTTCCACCAACCTCGCCCTCGCACCGTGCCTGATCGGTCCCGAGGTCGCCGCCCAGCTGCTGCACTCCGCCGCCGAGGAGGCGGGCTGCTCCGGCGCCGACGCGCTCGGCCCCTACCCGGCGGTGGGCAAGCTCGTGGTCGCCCAGTACACGACCGCGCTCGGTATCGCCCCGCAGGGCGCCCCGGTGCACTGACGTTCCACCAAGAGTGCGGGCGGCGCGTTCAGCGCCGCCCGCACTGCGGGGTCCGCTGTCCCTGTGGCGGGGTGAGCGCGGCGCCACACCACACCGTTCAGCACGGCAGCACGCCGTTCAGCGCGGCATCACGCCGTTCAGCGCAGCAGCACGCAGGAGGCGGCCGGCACGTCGACCGAGCCGGCCTGCTTGGGGATGCCGGTCTCCTGGTCGATGTCGAACCAGGTCACGTCGCCGGACCGCTCGTTGGACGCGTACAGCCGGCGGCCGGACGGGTCGGCGGTGAGGTGGCGCGGCCAGTCCCCGCCGCAGGGCACGGTCTCCAGCAGCTCCATCCGGTCCCCCGACTCGTCGAGGGAGAGCACCGCGATGCTGTTGTGGCCGCGGTTGGCCGCCCAGGCGAACCGGCCGTCGGGCGAGACGACCAGTTCCGACGGGTAGTTGGGGTTCTCCGGGCCCGCCGCGCCCTCGGGCAGTACCGACACCTCGGTCACCGGCCGCAGCGATCCGGCCGCCGCGTCCCACCTGCAGACGGTGACGACGGACCGCAGCTCGTTCATGACGTACGCCCGGTCACCGCGCGGGTGGAAGGTCATATGGCGCGGTCCGGCCCCGGAGCGCAGCCCGAGCTCCCGCTCGATCTCCAGCTCGCCGGTGGCCGTGTCGAGCTCGCACACCCGCACCGAGTCGGTGCCGAGGTCGACGCTGAGCAACCAGCGACCCGAGGGGTCCGGCAGGACCATATGGGCGTGCGGGCCCCTCTGGCGCTTCTGGTGCGGCCCGTCGCCCTCGTGCTCCAGCACGCTGCGCACCGCGCCGAGCCCGCCGCCGGCCGCGTCGAGGGCCAGCACGCTGACGCTGCCCGACGAGTAGTTGGCGGTGACCAGGTGCCCCCCGTGCAGGCACAGGTGGGTGGGCGCGCTGCCGCGTACGGGCACGGTGCCGCCCAGCTGGCGCGGCGCGGCGGGATCCGCCAGCGAGAAGGCCGCGGCGCCGCCCTCGGACGTCTCGCTGACCGTGTACAGCACCTCACGGTCGGCGGAGAGCGCCAGGAAGGACGGGTCCGCCACCTCCGCCGCCGACCCCAGCACGGTGAGCGCCCCGGTCCCGGGGTCGACGGCGGCCGTGGTGAGGCCGCGTCCGCCCGCCGACGTGAATGATCCGATGTATGCGTGCGCGGCCACCACTGCTCCTGTCGCTCCTGCTACGTGTGCTGCGGCGACATTAGTGCGCGGCGCGGCCGGCCGCACGGGCGGGGCTACACGGATACCGATCCCGGACACGTTCCCTGACCCGTTCGGGGCTCCGTGCGGGGTGCGGCGGAGCGGTGCACATAGGCCGGGGTGCGGTCGCCCGTTTCGTAGTAGCGGTGGAACACCTCGGTGGCCGAGCCGGAGATCGGCGGCACGATCCACGACCAGTCGGCCGGCACGCTGCGCCCCTTGCGCTCCTCACGGTCCACGTGCGTGAGGAAGCGGCGGGACTCGGTGTGATGGTCGGTCACCGTGGCGCCCGCCCGGTCGAAGGAGTGCAGGACGGCCCGGTTGAGTTCGACGAGCGCGCGGTCCTTCCACAGCGACCGGTCGCTGCTGGTGTCCAGGCCCAACCGCCGGGCGAACCGCGGCAGCAGGTCGTAGCGGTCGGTGTCGGCGAGGTTGCGGGCCCCGATCTCGGTGCCCATGTACCAGCCGTTGAACGGCGCGGCCGGATAGCGGATCCCGCCGATCTCCAGGCTCATGTCGGAGATCGCCGGGACGGCGTGCCAGCGCAGGCCCCATTCGGCGAGCCACTCCAGTTCCGGGTGGACGATCGGCACCTCGAACAGCGCGTCGGCCGGAAGGGTGAACCAGCGCGGCTGTTCGCCGCGGCCCTGGACGATCAGCGGCAGGACGTCGAACGCGGTTCCCGGTCCGCGCGGCCAGCCCAGCCGCTCGGCCGCTTCGGTGATGCCGGTGTTGCGCGGATCCCCCGTCACCCCGCCGTCCGCGCCCCGGTAGCCGGCGTACCGGATCAGCTGTTCGTTGTGGATCCGCGGTCCCGGCAGGCCGGGTGCGTCGGGGGCGAAGACGGTGATGACCGGCCGGATCCGTCCGCCGTTGGCCGCCGCGCGCAGATGGGCGGCCGCCTCCTCGGCGATGCCGGCGGCGTCGGAGATCCGGCGCCGGTCGCGGATGTGGAGGGAATTCCAGTACAGCCGCCCTATGCAGCGGTTGTTGTTGCGCCAGGCGACCCGGGCGCCGAAGACCAGTTCCTGTCTCGTGTGCCGGTAGGTGCCGGTCGCGTCGATCTCGGCCCGCACCCGCGTCAGACGGGCGGCGAGGGCGTCGGGGTCGGCCTCCTCACGGTGCAGCTGCCGCAGGAACTCCCTGGCCAGCGGCCAGACCTCGGCCTGCGCTTCCCGCTGCTCCGGTCCCACCGGGCGGGGCGCCGGACGCCCGACCGGCACTTCCGCCCCCACCGTCCGCTCCTGATGCGCCCTGACGTCGGTCCGTCGCAGAAAGTTCAGCACGCCGCGCACTCCCCAAGATGTTCGGCTCCCGGGCCGCATCCCGCTGCGGCCCGCGGAATTCCGATGCGCAAGGTCCTACCCGTGGAGCGGCTGATCCATCCTGTTCGTGGCCGATGCACATGCCTCAGACATGGTCCGCGTGTCCACGTCGCAGCTCAGGCGGCCAAAGGGGCGCGCGGAGTCGCGCGCAGGGGTGCGACCAGTTCGGTGAGCGCCCCCTCCAGTGCGTGCAGGTGCGCCAGCGCGTGCTCCGCGTGCGGGTGTTCGGCGGCCTCCGCGACCACGGTGAGCTGCGCCGGGACGTGCGGCGCACCGGGCGCCACGAGCCGGTGGACGGCCTCCTCGACGCGGCGGCAGGCCGCGAGCAGCCGCTCGTCGTGCCCCGCGTCCGGGTCGGCCACCACGGCGGCGAGGCCGCGTACCCGGTCCGCGCACTCGTCGAGCAGCGCGAGCACCTGGCGCGCCCGCGCCCGGCGGGCCCGCAGCGGGCTGAACGGGTGGACGAGCGGGGCGACGGTGGTCCTGACCCTGCCGAGTACGAGGTCGAGCTCCTTCGCGCGCTGCGCGAGGTCCTCGCCGGGGCCGCCGGCCAGGTGGTGCGCGGCTTGGGTGGTGAAGTCGCGCACGCCGTGCAGCGCGCGCTGGATCCAGGCGTCGGTGGCGGAGTGCGTGCTGATCGGCAGGACCACGACCACGGCCAGTGCCGCGCCGAGCGCCCCGACGGCGGTCTCCTCCAGCCGCAGCCACAGCAGACCCGGGTGAAGGATGCCCAGCAGCCCGTAGAGCGAGCCCGCCATGACGGTCACGAAGAACATCATCCAGCTGTACGACACGGGCGCGGTGTAGAAGATCCCGAAGACGCAGATCCCGACCAGAAGGGCGGTCGGCGCCCCCGCGCCGTGCAGCGGCAGGGCCAGCGCGAGACCGGCGGCGATGCCCGTCACGGTGCCGAGCACCCGGCGGAAGCCGCGGACCAGCGTCTCGCCGCGGTGGGCGGTGTTGACGAAGATCCACCACGCGGTGCCGACCGCCCAGTACCAGCGGTCCTCGGAGAGCGCCTGGCCGAGCGCGAGGGCGCAGCCGGACGCGGCGGCGGCCTGGAAGGCCTGGCGGGTGGTGATCCTGCGCAGTCCGCGCGCCTGCGGCAGCGCGACGACGGGCGGCGGGGTGGCCCGGCGCTCGTAGCACCAGAGGCCGAAGCGGACCAGCGCGGCGGAGCCGAGGCCCAGGCCGACGGCGCCGCACAGTTCGGGGAGCGCGGCCGGGACGGCGTGCAGGAACTGGGAGATGAAGAACATCATGAACGCGAACACGCCGAGCGCGTGGCCGCGCGGCCCCCAGCGGCGGGCGTAGACGCCGGCGAAGACCACGGCCAGGAAGACCGCGTCACGGGCGTACGGGACCGTGTGCAGGCACGCGGCGACCGCGAGGACCGGGAGCCCGACGACGGGCATCAGGGCGGTGGTGACCGCCTGCTGGCCGACCCGGGCGTCCCCGACGACGAACAGCGCCAGCAGCGCGGCGAGCCCGCCGCCCGCCACGGCGGGCATCGGCAGCCCCGCCAGCAGGGCGGAGGTGACCGCCAGCGCGATGCCCAGGACCGCGCGGGACGCGGTGCGCAGCCGCGCGAGTCCCGGATCCGGAGCGATGAACATCCTCTTCACGTCGGTGGTCCCCGCCCCTTGTTCAGCTTGTTCGGCATCGTTCGATCTGCGGACATGGCAAAGGCGTTGCGGAGGACCGCAACGCCATCGTCACGCCAAGGAAAGCATCACCAGGGGCAATGGCTCAAACGAGCCAGCCGAAGGTGAGCCATTGGTACAGTGATGAGTCCCGATGATCGACCAGAAGGAGACCAGTGGCCCATGGCCGTCGACGCGCTGGACGCCCGCATCCTGCGGCTGATGCTGGAACAGCCGCGCACCAGCGTGCGTGAGTACGCCCGCGTCCTGGGCGTGGCCCGCGGCACGCTCCAGGCCCGGATCGACCGGCTGGAGCGCGACGGCGTGATCACCGGCTTCGGCCCGCGGCTGTCGCCCGCCGCGCTCGGCCACCCGGTGCTCGCCTTCGTGCACATCGAGGTGACCCAGGGGCACCTGGACGATGTCGGTGACGCGCTGGCCGCGGTGCCCGAGATCATCGAGGCGGTCTCGGTCACCGGCGGCGGCGATCTGCTGACCCGCGTCGTCGCGCGCGACAACGCGCATCTCGAGGACGTCGTCCAGCGGCTGATCAGCACCCCGGGCGTGGTCCGCACCCGGACCGAGGTGGCGCTGCGCGAGCGCGTGCCGCACCGGGTGCTGCCGCTGGTCGAGGCGGTGGGGCGGAGCGCCGAGGGGCCGGGGCGGAGCGGAGCGGACCGGGCACCGTGATCGCCCGGTCGGCATGCTGGGGACCATGACCCTCCCCGCGGTGATCTTCGACCTGGACGGCACGCTGGTGGACAGCGAGCCCAACTACTACGAGGCCGGCCGCCGGCTGCTGGCCGCGCACGGGGTCACGGACTTCGGCTGGGAGCAGCACGCGCGCTACATCGGCATCAGTACGAAGGAGACGCTGGAGGCGCTGAGCGCCGAGTACGGTCTGTCGGCGCCGGTGGAGGAGCTGCTGGACGGCAAGAACCGGCTCTATCTGCGCCTGGCGGCCACCGCGACCGCGGTCTTCCCGCGGATGCGCGAGTTCGTGGAGCTACTGCACGCGGCCGGGCATCCGATGGCGGTGGCCTCCGGATCCTCCCGCGCGGCCAGCGAGCCGAGGTCCAGACGTCACCATCCCTGACGAAGATCGGGTCGGGGTCGACGGTCACCTCCGGATAACCGCTCGGCCAGTTCGGCGCGGCTGTTCCAGTGCGTGACGGCGCGCCGGCCGTCCAGCAGCCCGGCCGCGGCGAGCAGGAAGGCACCGCTGCAGACGGAGGCGACCCGGTCGGAACGCCGGGCGGCCGCGGCGAACCACCCGGCGAACTCCGCGTCCCGGGCCGCCCGCCGGATACCGGGGCCGCCGACGGCGACCAGGGTGCCGATCGGCCCCTCGCACTCGTCGAATGTCAGCGACGGGGGGACGGCGAGCCCGCCGCTGGACCCGACCGGCCCGGGGCGGCCGCGACGGCGTCGATCCGTTAGCCGGGCCCGGCCTGGCTGTGCCGTCCGGCCTGCGAGAACACCTCGTGCGGCCCGGTCAGACCGAGGATCTGGAAGTCCGGGGCGACGAAGACGATGCGGTGGTCGTTCACCGGTTCATCGTCACCGCCCCGGATGGTGGCGGCAAGGACAGGGTTATGACGATTCCCGTCACCCCGAGCCGCGGGGCTGCGCCGGACGAGCCGGACGGCGGGAGACGGCCGGACTACGCGCCGCTCGCGTCCAGCATGTCCTCACGCTCGACGATCTTCACGCGTTCGCGGCCCTGCGGCTCGCCCAGCGCCCGCTCCGCGGCGTCCAGCCGGTGCCAGCCCTCCCACGTGGTGAAGCGAACGCTCCGCTCGCCGAGGAACGCCTCCACGTCCTCCGGGGCGGGCGAGGCGGGGGTGTGCAGCCGGCCGTTCGCGAAGTCGTCCAGCAGGCTGGCGACCGTCTCGTTGGCGTCGCCCTTGGTGTGGCCGATCAGCCCCACGGGGCCGCGCCGGATCCAGCCGGTGACGTAGGTCGACCGCAGGTGCTCGCCGGTCTCCTCGATCACCCGGCCGCCCTGGTCGGGGACCGTGCCCGACGCGACGTCCCAGGGCAGCTTGGGCAGCTCGTCGGACAGGTACCCCACCGCGCGGTAGACCGCGCTGACGTCCCAGTCCTTGAAGGTGCCGGTGCCCTTGACGTTGCCGGTGCCGTCCAGGGCGGTGCGCTCGGTGCGCAGCCCGACGACCTGGCCGTCCTCGCCGAGGATCTCGGCGGGCGACTCGAAGAAGTGCAGGAACAGCTTGTGCGGGCGGTCACCGACGTCGCGGATGGCCCAGTTCTCCAGGGTCTTGGCGACCATGTCGGCCTGCTTGTTGCCACGCCGGGTCGCGATCGAGCCGTCGTCGTAGTCGATGTCCTCGGGGTCGACGATGACCTCGATGTTCGGGGAGTGGTCCAGCTCCCGCAGCTCCATCGGACTGAACTTCGCCTGCGCCGGGCCACGGCGGCCGAAGACATGGACCTCCAGGGCCTTGTTGGCCCGGAGACCCTCATGGACGTTCGGCGGGATCTCGGTCGGCAGCAGTTCGTCCGCCGTCTTGGCCAGGATGCGCGCCACGTCGAGCGCGACGTTGCCGACCCCGAGGACCGCGACCTTCTCCGCCGTGAGCGGCCAGGTCCGCGGCACGTCCGGGTGCCCGTCGTACCAGGAGACGAAGTCCGCCGCACCGTACGAACCGTCGAGGTCGCTGCCGGCTATGTCGAGCGCCCGGTCGGCCGTCGCCCCGGTGGAGAAGATCACCGCGTCGTAGAAGGTGCGCAGATCGTCCAGGCTGATGTCACCCGGGTAGTCCACGTTGCCGAAGAGCCGCACCTGCGGCTTGTCGAGCACCTGGTGCAGGGCCGTGACGATGCCCTTGATCCGCGGGTGGTCGGGGGCGACGCCGTAGCGGATCAGACCGAACGGGGCCGGCATCCGCTCGAAGAGGTCGATGGACACACCGGGCTCGACGGCCGCCGGGGATTTCAGCAGCGCGTCGGCGGCATAGATCCCGGCGGGGCCGGCTCCGACAATTGCTACCCGCACAGGGCGAAGCATGATCAGGTTCCCTTCGAGCGGTAACAGGCGGACTCGCCGGGAAGCCTAAACTAAGGCAAACCTAAGTTAGTAGCCGGGTCAGACCTATGACCTCATAAGGCAGCCTTATGGGATCCCATAGACAGGGCTTGTGTCAGCAGGTGGAGCTGCCGGGGCCGCCGCCGGCCCGCAGATGCGCGCAACGTGAGCGCTCCCGCTCGGCCCAGGAAGGACAGCCGCACCTGGCGCCGCGGATGGTCGCGGTTGGTGTCCGCGGAACTCCGTCAGGACAACTGCCGAGCTACCCAAGTACTGGACCTCCACCCGGTGCGTCCCAGGAAAGACAGTGCAACTCAAACCTTTGGGACGACGCCGCAGGTCACTGCCGCGCGGACTGTCAGGCGCGCTCCACCAATCTGCGTTGGGGCAATTCACCCGGCCACCTGCTCCAGGAGCCGGAGCACGAGCACGAAGACCCAGAACCGCCTCCCGCTGTCAGTAGTCCTGCGTAGCCTCGTGTTCATGGAGGAATCACCACAAGAGCCCACGTCGGAGGGCGAACGCGACGGAGCATGGCAGCGGCTGACCGCCTATGCCTATCTGAGCGCACCGGAACGGCTGGAGCATGTCGCGATCATGCGGGTCTTCTGCGGGACCCTGCTGGCGGATCTGGCCGTACCTGATGTGCTGGACAGACTCGTCGACGCCGACGGGCCGGCGGCGCACCTGAACGCGGAGACGCTGACAACCCGGCTGGACCAGCTGGCGAAGTGGGGGAATCTCCTTCCCAGTACGCACACGGTGAAGGCGTCGAGCATCTCCGAGTACCAGCGCGCCCGTTCCCGGTACCAGCTGTCGAAGCTGGGCGAACGCATTCAACGGGATGCTGACGACGTGCTCGCCGGAGCCGATGCCGCTCGCGAGGTGAGCAGTGAGCTGCTGGCCCTCGTCGAGCGCGGGCTGCGTGAACTTGACGAACTGATCCGGAAACCGGGCGGAGCAGAGCCGCAGGAAGCGCTGGAACGCGTCAGCACAATCTTCGTGCAGTTCACGGAGTTCGCCGACTCCATCCGGGACTTCTACGCCTACCTCGGGCAAGTACTCGCGCGCTACGACCTCGACAGCGCCGAGTACCAGGGCTTCAAGGAGCTACTGCTCGACTATGTCGAGGCGATCACAGAGGACGTGTCCTTCCGGGCGCCCCGTATCGCAGCAGTCCTCGACAGACTCTGGCCCCACCTACCCGCCCTCCTGCAACGTCTCGATTCCCACACCCGCGGGCTCTCGGGAGTTCCCCATGGCGCGGATGGCCAGTTGGCTACGCGGGTGCAGCGGAGCCGGGGCCGCGAGCCGGCCGACTGGGAGGGACTACGCGGCTGGTTCACCGACGTCGAGGGGCGGGGAAGCCAGGTTGATCAGCTGCGTGATGCCACCCTGCGTGCGTTGCAATCGCTGCTCGCCAACGCCAAACGGATGCTGCGCTCGGCATCCGGAGAGATGTCTCGGCGCAAGGACCTGCTGCGGCTTGCACGGTGGTTCGACGAAGCCGCTCCGGAAGACGCCCATGACATCGCCGTCGCGGCTTTCGGGTTGTACAGCGCCCGGCATCTGGGCATTCCGCCGGCCACGGACGAGGTGGTGCCCGCATACACCAGCTGGTGGACCGGTCCGGTGGTCGAGGTTCCGGTGGCACTGCGCGAGCGGGGCAATCGTGCCCAGCGGGGCCGGGCGTCCGCGGTGGAGGACCACTCCGAACAGAAGGAGCGCCTTCAGCGGGCGGCGCGGCAGCAGGCGGATGACAGACGTGCCGCTGCGGACGAGCTACGCAGTTCCTCCGGTCGCTTCGAGCACATACGGCTCACATCGGCCGCGCTATCGCTGCTGCTCGAGTTGCTGGCCACGGCCTTGGGCAATGCGCAGCTTCACCGCGCCGAGGCCTGGACGCCGGAGCAGGAGCGCGACTTCACCCTGGACGCCGCGTGCAGCGAGGATGCGGAACTCGGCGTCCGCCTCACGGTCCGGCGCATCCCGGGAGGTGAGACCGTACTGCACTCGGCCGACGGCGAGCTGACGCTGGATGAACTGGAACTCACGGTCGAGGGCATTGCCGGCCTGGCACCGAGCGGCGAGGCGCGGGTGAGCGCCTCGTGACGCTCCCTTCGGCCCACGATGTAGCGCTGGCCGCGGAGCGCCGCAGCGCGGGCCGGCTGCTGCTCGCCTACCCGCTGCTGACCTCGGACGGTCCGCACGCCGACCTGTTTCCGTTGATCCGTCGACACGCCGACTGGCTCACCAAACGGTTCCAGCATGTTCTCGGCTATCGGCTCCTGGTCGATACGTCGTACGCGCGGTTGTTCAAAGCGGGCCTGGGCGCCGGTGCGGGGCACCAACTGGAGCGCTCCAGCGGTACAGCATTCACACCGCGCACTTACGCATGCCTGGCCCTGGCCCTGTCCGTGCTGGTGACGGCGCCCGAGCAGGTTCTGCTGTCGCAACTGGTCGCCGACATCAAAGCCGCAGCGGCCGATGCGGGCGTGGAATGGGAGGACGCCGGCCGGACAGCGCAGAAACGGACGCTGGCGGCCGCGCTGCGGCAGCTGGTCGACTGGGGCGTCCTGACCGAAACCGAGGGAAGCGTGGCTGCCGTCGAGCAGGACGACAGCGGCGAGGCACTGATCTCGGTGGACCGGGAGATCGCTCGCGCTGTGGTGTCCGGGCCGCTCGCGCAGAGCAGGAGCGGCACCGATCTTGTGCGCCGGGCTGCGGATCCTGGGTTCGGCGGAGCCCGTACCTATGTGCGCCGGATGCTGGTGGAGACGCCGGTCGTCTACCTTGACGAGCTGACCGACGCCGAGCGCGACTGGCTCCGCACCCGGCAGCGCCGTGAAGCCCAGGCATTCTCCGAACTCCTGGGCCTGGAGACCGAGATCCGAGCGGAAGGCGCAGCGCTGGTGGATCCCGAGGACGAGCTGTCCGACCTGCACCTGCCCGGTAGCGGAACACTCGCGCAGGCCGCACTCCTTCTCCTGGAGCGCTTGGTCGAGCAGCTGCGTCCGGAAGATCCGGGTCATCCCGCGACTGGGGGCCGCCTCGTCGTCGGTGTGGCGATTCCGGACGGACTGATGGAAGAGGTCCTTGCAGAACTCGTGGCGGCGTATGGGCACCGCAGCAACTGGAAGCGCGACTTGGTCGATGATCCGCCGGCGCTTCGGGCATCCGTAGTGGATCTGCTGATCCGGATGCGGCTCGTGGCACGCGACGGTTCGCTCCGCTCCGCAGGACGGGGCTTGCCGGAGGGGTATGACGAGGCCGTTCCCGAAGGCCGTGCCGTCACCGATGTCGCAGGTGCCCGCAGCGGCAGCGGCAGCGGCCTGATGTTGCTCGCCGGTGCGGCCAGATACGCCACCCATGTCACCGTACGAACCGCTCCAGGTTCGACCTCCGAGGCCGACGGACAACAGGAGCTTCCCCTATGACCACCGACTTCAGTGCTCCCGTTCCCATGCAGCGTGCCGCCACGCAAGCCGCCTCCCGGTTCCGGCTGCACCGCGCGGGTATCCGCAACGTGTGGCAGTACGACGAGCAGGAGTTCGCGTTCGGAGACGGCAGGCTGCTGTTGCGCGGTAAGAACGGCGCGGGCAAGTCCAAGGCCCTGGAGATGCTGCTGCCGTATCTGCTCGACGGTGATGCGCGAGCTCTCGACGCCACGGGCACCGGCCGGACCACGCTGGTGTGGTTGATGCTGGACGGCTTCGAGCAGACCAATCGCCTGGGGTACCTCTGGGTGGAATTCCGCATGGCAGCAGCCGACGGTAGGGACCGGTATCTCACCATCGGCGCGGCCGTTCGAGCGTCGAAATCGACGAAGAGGGCCGTCCCGGCATTCTTCGTGACTCCGCTCCGGGTGGGTGAGGACCTTCATCTGGTGGAGGCGGGCAAACCGCTGCCGGTCGACAAGCTGAAGGAGTCGATCGGCGCCGCGAACGTCACGGAGCGCGCTGTCGAACACCGGGCCCGTGTCGCCCGCGAGCTGTTCGGGATCACCGATTCGACACGCTTCCGCAACCTCACGCAACTCCTCCACCGTCTGCGCCGACCCACGGTCGGGGACCGCATCGAATCCGGTGGGCTGGTCTCGCTCCTGAGCGAAACGCTGCCAGGACTGGACGAGGAGGTCGTGGAGAAGGTCGCGCGCAACCTCCATGACCTGGACGCCGTCCGCGATGAACTGGGCAGGTTGGAAAGGACCGATGCGGCGCTTGGGGCCTTCCTCACCGGCTACCGCGGTTACCTGACAGGGGTCCTGCGCAGGGCTTCAGCAGCTGTGAGTCACGAGCTGGATGTCCTCACCGAGTGGCGGCGCAGGACCGGAGACGCGGCGAAGAGGACCAGCGACCTCAAAGGACGCGAAGCCGAAGCCGACGCACGGCTGTCCGCGGTCAAGGAGGATCAAGAAGCCGCACAGGCCGAACTCGCCGCACTGCATGCGAGTGACGGCTATCGCAGCGTGCAGGAACTGTCAGAGCGCCGTGACACTGTGGCGGCCCTGTACACCGCGGCCGCGGCCACGCACACCACCGTGCTGACCGCGCATGGTGCCGAACAGGGCGCGGCCGGACGGCTGTCCGACGACGTAGGCCGCATGGCGGAGCGTCTCGCGGAACTGGCTACCGAGCACCGGGAACTGATGCCTGAGGCCGAGAGAGCCGGCCTGCCCACGGGCCACCTCGGCGAGGCCGTCTCTCTGCGCTGTACCGACATCGCCGGTTCACAGAGCGTCGAGGTGGCGGACCCTGACGGCGAAACGCAGACCGTGCGACATCAACGCGTCATCGCTGCCGACACGGCAGCCACCGCGCGGGCCCTGGACGCATGGCGTGCGCAGTTGGAAGGTGGCCAGTCGGTGGCCAAGAACCGCTCTCGTATGGTCAAGGAGGTACAACGGCTCTCCGCGCACACCCGCGAAGCAGTAGCGGAAGCCTCGCTTGCGGATGCCGAACGGGAAAGGCTGGAGACGGAGATGGAGGACGTCGCCGGCCGACTGGAGCATGCCCGCACGCAGGTGGTTGCCACCAGCGTCTCCTACGCACGCGAGGTCACCGACTGGGCTGAGCACGTCATCTCAGCGCTCGCCCCCGGCTGCCCAGCTCTCGACCCCGTTCTGGAGGCGATCGTCTGCGAGACCGCACCGGACGCGCCCTTCGCGGACCGAACGCTTCCCGCGGAGATCGACACGGAAGCCGGACAAGCCGCTCACCTCGTCCTCGACCCGTACGGCCAGTGGCTTTCCGATCAGCGGGACCATGCCGCGTTGGCGGTCCATCAGCTAACTGTCTCGTACAAGGATCTGGAGCAGCAGCGGCGGGCCTGGGAGCGGCAGACCGACCCGGAGCCCCCGGTCCCTCCCCACCGCGCCGCTGACCGCACCGCGGGGAGTGGGGCGCCTTTCTACCAACTGGTGGATTTCACCGAGGAACTGTCCACGACCGAGCGAGCACATCTGGAAGCAGCGCTGGAGGCCAGCGGGCTCCTGGACGCCTGGATCAGCGCCGACGGCTCGGTCCTCGATCCGGGCACCCTCGACACCCTCCTCGACTCGCGTGCGGCGGTGCCGGAGGGCCCCACCCTGGCAGCCGCCCTGCGCCCAGTCGTACCGGCCCAGACCGGTGTCACAGCTGAACTCGTCGACCGGGTCCTGTCCTCCATCGCTCTGGCCCCGGCCTACGAGACCGCGGCGGCCAGCGCGGTCCAGGTCGACGGCAGTTGGCGTCTCGGCGCACTCAGAGGGCGGCACCTCAAGCCCGCGGCCGAGTTCGTGGGAGCCGCCACCCGCGCCGAAACCCGTCGCCGCAAGCTGGCCGAACTTGACGTCCGGCTCGCGGAGGCCGCTCAACAGCTCACCGGCGAACGCCGAGAACTGGATCGCCTCAATGCCCAACGCCGGTCCCTGGCGGACGCGCTGCGGAGATTCCCCCCTTCCCGCCTGCTCTCCAGCGCCTGGAACGAAGCCAACGGCAGGGAGTCCGACCTCCAAGTCCTGACCAGTAAGGCGTCGACGGCCGCCCGCACGGCAGAGGGGGCCCGCACCCGCGCAGCGAGAGCTCGCGCCGCGGCCGACGCCGCCGCGACCGCGAACGACCTGCCCACCGGCACCGAGGCCCTGGAACGCATCGACACCGCGCTGGCGACCGTGCACAGTGGCCTCGTGCGGCTGTCCAGAGCGGTCCACGGCACGATCAATAGATCCGGCACCGAGCGATCCGCACTGGAGGCGTACGAGAAGGCATACGCGGACCGTCTCCGGGCGCAGGGTGACTACCAGTCCCGGCTCGACGCACTCCGCCCGGCCCGCAGGGAGCTGGCTACCCTCGAAGAAGCCGTCGGATCGGCCGAAAGCGAGATCCTGACCCGGGAGGAAGCGGCGAAGGAACGGATCACGGCGGCACTGGGTGCCCTCCCCAAGGCCCAGCACACCATGGATGAACTTCGGGAGAGCCGGGCCCGAGCCGAGGAAGCGGAGAAGGGACTTCGCGAGGACTTGGCCCGCCAGGAGTCCGCGGTGATCGACGCCGGCAACGCCCTGCGCGGGGCCCTCGCCCGCCCGGAGGTCCTCCGCGGCGCCGGATGGGACCGGACAGGCCTGCCGGAGAGCTCCGCCGACCTGCTCACGGCGGACGCCCGTGCCAGAATCCGGGCCCTGCGTGAACTGGCGAACGCGGTCAACGCGCGGCTGGAGCGCTCGGGCGACGACGTGTCCGACAACACGCTGATGCGGCGGTACGACGTACTGCGTGACGCGCTCGCCGGGGGCTATGACGCACAGCTGGACGAGCGCGACGGGATCAAGGTCTGCCGCCTCCTGGACGACCACGGTTCCCATGACGTCGCCGTAGTGGGAGAGCGGATCGCCTCCCAGGCCGCCGAGGCCCGCGGCCGGCTCACCGAGCGAGAACGCGAGGTCTTCCAGCGCTTTCTCGCCGGCGAACTCGGCGACCACCTGTCGACACAGGTCATCACCGCTGCCAACCTGGTGGCAGCGCTCAACGCCACGCTCAGGACTGTCCGCACATCGCACGGGCTCGGAGTAGAGCTGCAATGGAAGCTGGACGAGGACGTCGACACGGACGTGCGTGCGGCCGTCGAGCTGCTCCGCAGCCCCTCGGGTCTCCGGACCCGCGAGCAGACCGACCGGCTCCGGGAAGTGCTGCAGCGACGGATCGAGGACGCCCGCAGGGCCGACCCGTCGGCCGGCTATGCCGCTCATCTGCGTACCGCGTTGGACTACCGTGACTGGTACCGCTTCCACACCTTCGTGGTCGAGGACGCAGCCCCGGGCCGCAAGCGCCGGCTGACCAGTCGCACCGGCCTCAGCCAGGGCGAGCAGCGCGTGCTCTCCTACCTCATACTCTTCGCCGCGGCCGCCGCCCACTTCACCACCCTCGGCGAAACCGCACCGCACGCACCGCGGTTGATCCTGCTCGACGATGCCTTCGCCAAGGTCGACGAGCCCACCCACGGACGGCTCGGCCGGATCCTCGTCGACCTCGATCTCGACTTCGTGCTGACCAGCGAACGACTCATGGGCAATTGGCCCGAGGTGCCGTCCCTGCACATCTACGAGTGTCTGCGCGATCCTCATGTACGCGGCGTGGCCACCCTGCACTACACCTGGAACGGCCGCCACCGGCGCCTGGTGTCCGTATGAGCACGCTGCCCGCCGAGACACGGACCTGGCTGGCCGGTCCCGACCTCCACCGGCTGTGGAACGGCACGCGCAAACGCCTGGAGAGCAACGGCCTCCAGGCAATCGGATCGCTGAAGGTAACCAACCTCAACGCACAGGAACGGACCGCTCTGTCCCAACTCCTCGGCAGGACGCTCACGAGCACCACGGTCACCGTGCGGCTCGACGAGCTGGACGCACGTCTGCGGGCTTCGGCCGCCGGCACCGGACTGGTGGATACCCTCCAAGTACTCGGACCGGCCCTCACTGATCGCCGGGCCGTCCGGTCCGCGGCCGAAACCCGGCGAGAACACATGTGGTCCTCGGTCTCCACGTCCTTGGACGCGTCCGCTCTCGGCGGCGAGGACTGGGCACAGCAGTGGTACGACGGGCTCCGCCGATCAGGCGTGCCCGGAGGCGTGGCTCCTGAGGCCGCGGTAGCCACCCTCCACCAGGCCGTACAGATCCTCGCTCTGCTACTGGGACCGGCGAGAGCGGGGGTCCGTGGCCGAGGTGAGATCGCCGCGGAAGCAACCGGGTCCGCGCATGGACTGGACGACGGCACCTGGCTGGCGCGGCTCGTCCAGCGAGGCATCGCCCTCGCCCATGGCGCCGAGCTGCCCGACAATGCGGCCGGACGCCGCGCCCTGTGGCGGCTGGCCGGCGTCACCCCGGACGAGGTTTCCAGCACTGTCCTCGCCTACGGTCTGCGCCCCGAGGGCGACAGTTGGCGCGAACGGGCCTTGCGAGAACGGACCAAGAACTACGCCGAAACGCACCTCACCTTGCGTGACCTGCACGTCCTGCGGCTGACCATGGCGCCCGGCACGCTCATCCGTATCTGCGAGAACCCCCGCGTGGTGGAAGCCGCGGCGGACGCCGCCTGCACACAACCGCTCGTCTGCACGTCAGGCAGCGCCTCCACCGCGACCCTCACCCTCCTCGACGCCCTCGCCGCCACCGGCTGCCGTTTCGCCTATCACGGCGACTTCGACTGGCCGGGCATCGCCTTGGCCAACCGGATCACCCGCCGCTACGACGCGGATCCATGGCGTCTGCACGCCGAGGACTACGAACGCCTCGCCGCCCGCACCCAGGCCCAGGGTGTCCCCCGGCTTCCGCTGTCAGGCCATCCGGTCGATGCCGACTGGGACGCCGACCTCGCGCCCACCATGGAAGGACTGAGCATCGCCCTCCACGAGGAGGCCACCCTCGACCAACTGGTGGAGGACCTGAGCTGAGCCCGCACGCGCCCGCCCACACCAGCCATTTGGTGCGGCCGGACTTCGGCTCTACAGTCTCGTCCGGTCATCGCCCTACCCGAGGAAACTCAGCCGCACCCGCCGATTCACATTGTCCTTGTTCGTGTCCGCCCACCTCCATTCAGACAACCGCCAAGTCATCCGAGCGCGGGAGCTCCGAGCAGCCGCCGTACTCGGCCCTGAACCGGGCGTGCGCGCCGAACCCCGCGCATCACGGCCTTGTCGCTGCTCCCCGGCATCGGAGGGATCCTCGCCCTGCGCCAACTGCGGCCGATGGGCGGGGTCAGCGCGATGTGACGCCGCTGACGCGGTCGCAGGTTGGCCGGTACGGAAGGGACGGAAGGTATGCCGCCCATTCATCCCGGCTCAGGCCGCGTTCGACCACGGTGCAGACGCGGGTCATGGCCGCGGCGGGATCAAGGGTCCACCGGATGATCCTGCCGTCCTGGCCGCCGGAGACGAGGGCGCCGTCGGCGGTGAAGGCCAGGCCGCGGACTGTGCCGGTGTGGCCGGTGAGGGTGACGATGCGGCGGCCGGTGGCAACCTCCCATGTCACTACGGTGTGGTCATCGCCGGCCGAGGCGAGGGTGCGGCCGTCCGGGCTGAAGGCGAGGACCTGGATGGGTGCGCTGTGCCCGCTCAGCACCGCGATCTGACGGTGGGTCACCGTGTCCCACAGTTTGATCGTACGGCTGTCGCCGGCGGTGGCGAGGGTCGTGCCGTCCGGGCTGACCGCCAGGTCCTGCACCACGCCTTGGTGGGTGTCGAACCGGTCTGCCTGGACGCCGGTCGCGAGGTCGATAACGTTGACGAATCCCCCGACGCTGGTGGTCAGCAGGCGGCGCCCATCGGGGCTGAACGCCAATGCCGTGGCCAGGCGCGCGCTCTTGGGCGGCACCGGAACCGGCGACGCCGGGTGACTCATGTCCCACAGATAAGGACCGAGCGTGGCCGCGGCGAGGTAGCGGCCGCCAGGGCCGAAGGCCACATCGGTCGAGGCGCCGACCGCGGGGATCTGGACGGGCCGGCCGACGGGCTGCCGGGTGGTGGTGTCCCAGATCGTCAGGGTGCGATTGCGGGACACCGCGGCGAGCAGGTGACCGTCCGGGCTGAAGGCGACCGCCTGCACGCCGTTGGGCTGATCTCCCAGCACGCCGACCGGTTTCCCGGCGCCGTCCCACAGTCGCACGGATCCGTCGCTGCCCGCCGAGGCGATCGTGCGTCCGTCCGGGCTGACCTCGACATCGTTGACCTGTGCGTCGAACCCGCCGAACGGCTTGTTGCGGAGGTCGTGCAGCACGATGCCGCCGTCCCAGCCGGCGGAGGCGAGGATCGACCCGTCGCGGCTCAGGGCCACCGCCATCGTCTCGACGCGGCCCCGGTCCCGGAAGGCCTGCGGGGGCTCGACACCCCGCAGGTCCCGCAGGGTGACGGTGCCGCTCTCGTCCGCCACCGCGATCTTGTCGTTGACGGGAGCGGAGATCACCCATCCGAACGAACCGTGCAGGGGAAGGGAGGTCGCCGGAGCCGAAAGGTCGCCATCGAGCCAGAGATACACCCCTCGATCGTCCGCCCCGGCCGCCAAGCGGTGCCCTGACGGCTCGAACGCCACCGAGTCGACATGATCGGCGCCGCGCAGGGTGGTGCCCGCTGCGGTGGCCGTGTTCCAGACGATGGGACTTTCCTGCGCGGCCGCCGATACGAGGTACTGACGGTCGGAACTGAACGCCAGGGACAGCACGGTGTGCTGGTGGCTCCGCAGTGTTGCGGACGGCGCACCGGATGGGTGAGTGAGGTCGTACAGGGCGATGCCGCCGGTGTCGGTGCCGGCGGCGATCGTCGCGCCGTCGGAGCTGAAGGCCATGGCCGCGGCGGGGTGGTCGATGGCCAGCCGGCGCACCTGGCGGTGGGTGTGGGTGTCCCAGACCGTGACGGATCCGGACGTCCCGGCGATCGCCAGGGAGGCGAGCCGGTTCCCGTCCCCGCTGAAGGCCACGGCCATCACGCGTCCGGCGTGCCCGTCGAGCGTGGCGATCAGGGCGCCCCGCACCGGGTCCCACAGGCCGACCGTCCCGTCGACGGCCGCGGAGGCCAGCACCGAGTGATCCGGGCTGAACGCCAGCGCGTAGACGGCCGGACCACCGGCGTTGAGGACGACCGGTCTGGGTGCCGCGGCGGCGCTGAGCAGGCCGCCGCCGGTTTCGGTGTCCGGGTGCAAGCGGTATGCCTCCACCGCCAGCCGGCCGGCCAGAGCCGGATCGGTGGCGAGCAGATTCCTGGCCCGCAGCGAGAGCTGATCGGCGAACGTGACCTGCTGCTGACGGCGGGCGTCCGTGCGCTGGCTCATGGCGACGAAACCGCTGACCATGGCCAGTGTCATGAGCAGGGCCATGCCCATGACGAGACGCTTGAGCAGGCGGGTGCGGCGCCGGGCGCTGGCGTGTTCCGCGTGTTCCGCGGCGTTGCCCGCCGCGAGGAAGGCATCCTCCAACTCGTTCAGGTTCCCGGGATGCTCCTGGACCCAGGCGCGGGCGGCCGCCAGCCGGCCCCCGCGGTACAACGCCCCGGCATCACGGTCCGACGACTGCCAGCCGTGGGCGGCCTCGGTGAGCCCGCGGTGGACGAGCAGGCTCGCCCGGTCGTCGGTGAGCCAGCGGTGCAGCCGGGGCCAGGCCCGGAGCAGCGCCTCGTGGGCCACCTCCACCGTGCCGTCCCCCAGCACGACCAGCCGGGCCCCGGCCAGCCGGTCCAGTACCTCGGCGACCACCGGCGCATCCGCGACGCCGTCGAGTTCGGTGCGGACGATGGGCCGCCGGGTGTCCTCGGTGCCGTCCCCCAGCGCGGTGAGCCGCAGGAAGATCTTGCGGGCGATCTGCTGCTGCTCCGGGCTGAGCCCGTCGTGAACCCGCTCGGCGGTCTGGGCGATCGCTCCGCGCACACCACCGCTGGCGTGGTACCCCGCCAGGGTGAGGGAGTTCACTGATCGCCGCCGCCACGTCTCCAGCAGGGCATGCGAGACGAGCGGCAACGCGCCCGGCTCCCCGGCGGCGTCGGCGAGCACCGTCGCCAGCAGTTCCGGTTCGACCCGTAGCCCGGCATGAGCGGCAGGCCCGACGATGATCTCCCGCAGGTCGGTGGCCGATACCGGGCCGACCAGCAGCTGCGCCTGGTCTCCCAGTGCCTCGGCCAGGCCGGGATGCTGGGTGAGGTGCGCCAGGAAGTCCGCGCGCACGCCGAGCACCACCGTGGTGCGGCGTCCGGGGCCGTGGGCCGCGTCCAGCAGCGCCTCGATGAACCGTGCGCGTTCGCCCTCGCCGGTGCACAGCGTGAACACCTCTTCGAACTGGTCGACCACTAGCAGCGCCCGGCACTCCTCCGGATCGGTGGCCATGGCGCCGCGGATCGCGAGGTCCAAAGCGGCCGGATCCTGCGACAGATCCTCGTACATCCGGTGCACATCGGCGCCGGACAACTTCGCGAGCTGGTCGGACAATTCCTCGATCGGATGGGCGGTCGGCGTCATCAGCAGGATCCGCCAGCGCCCTGCCGCCTCCGGATGCGCGGCGATCGAACCGAGCAGCCCGGCCCGCAACAGCGAGGACTTCCCGCTGCCGGACGCCCCGAACAGCGCGACGAACGACAACTGCTCGACCCGGCCCACCAAACGCCCGACCAGCTGCGAGCGGCCGAAGAACCGTGCCGCCTCCTCTGCCTGAAATACCGTCAGCCCCTGATAGGGGCAGGCCTCCCGCTCACCCGCGCCTGCCTCGTCGTCGTGTCCGGACTCCTTGGTACCGGCCGCCGCACGAGCCTTCGCAGCCGCCGACCATCGCGCCCGCCACTCGTCACGGTCACCGCCGCACGCTTCGGCGTAGGCCAACACCACCTCCAGCGAAGCGAGCCGCTCGCCCCTGGCGGCATCCGCCAGCGTGCTCGCCGAGAAGTGGACCCGCTTGGCCAACAGGCGATATCCCGGGTTCCCGGCCCCCTGCCGCAGCTGCCGCAGCTGCCAGGCCAGCGCTTGAACCTCGCCGGCCTCCGGATCCACCGGTTTCTCCAGACGACCCACCACAACCCCCCAACGGCCGTGAACGCGCACCGCGACACGACCACTTCAACGAGCCCCAACGAACCCCCTGGACATGCTAGAGCCCCCGGATCATGACGGCCTTCCCCCGCCAGAACGCGCCTGCTTTGTCCGGCGTTGTTTGTCCGACGCCCCCGCACCTGTCGCACAAACCCCAGGCGAGCGAGGTTGTGGCACATACGACAAGGGCGAAGCACGAAGGCCCAGCCCGGTCCGCCACACGTCACACGTCACACGGGAGTGAACATGCTTCGACGCAACAAGCAAGGCCGCGCACGAGGTCGCGCCACCATGATGGGCCTGGTGCTGTTCAGCGCGCTGGCCGCCGTCCTCGCACCGGCCTCACCCGCCCTGGCCGACCCACCAGGCGGAGGCCTTCCCGGCACCGTCTTCATCGGTCGTTCCTGGTACCCGCAGGAGAACGGCAACTTCTGCGCCCCCGCCTCGGTCCAGATGGCGTTGCAGTCCCGGCTCGGCTACACGCCGCACAGCCAGACGACGTACGCCAATCACATGGGGACCGACGGCGACGGCACGGACAGCGCCCAGGAGGTGGCAACCGAACTCAACAATTCCGGAAACACCCGGTGGTACGAGTTCAAGACCATCGACTGGAACCCGACGCAGGCACAGCGGAACCTCTTCAAGTACGACGTGATGTTCGACATCGACCGGGGCTACCCCATGGTGGTGAACCTGTGGATCCCGGCCGGCTACACCGGGCCGCCGCCGAACTATCCCAACCAGAACCGGACGATCTTCCACTACGTGACGGTCGTCGGGTACGCCAACAACGGGGACACGGTCTACGTCTACGACCCGGCCGCGGAAGGCGCCGGTGGGTCCAGCTGGGGCAACGTACCCCGGCAGTGGACCATGTCGACCTACGACCTGGAGACCCTCATCGGCGGTAAGGGCTACGCCGCCTGACGGTGCACCACCGGAAGCAGCGCCGGTGCGCCCAGTACGCGACCTTCCGTTCGGCGTGTCGGGCGTCACTGAGCCGCTTCCCCTCACATCGATCTCCAGGAGAGGAACGCCCATGAAACTGACGCGTCTTGCCGCATGCGGCGCGACCATGCTGGCCCTCGTGGCGGCGTGTGTCGGGACAGTCACCCCGGCCGGTGCAACGTCGGGCAGTTGCACCGCCCGCTACGAGCCGAAGACGTATCCGTCGGGATACGTGGTCGACACCGTCTACTACTGCGACAGCTGGCAGAAAGCCCCGGTCTACGGCCGGACCCTCATCACGCAGCGCAGCTGGATGTATGCCGGTAGCAATTGGTACACCTGCCAGCGCCAGGACATCGGGCATCAGAACCCGGTCACCTACAACGCCGACGGATCGGCGAACCGGAACGACTGGTGGCTGTTCACCCTCGCCGACGAAAGCGTCGACGACGGCCCCGGCTACTGGGGTTATCTGCCGGCGACCTACCTCGTCCAGGGCGGCAACTGGCAGCGGGTACCCGGCGTGCCGGACTGCTGAGCGGCGGCCGGCGACCTCTTGGACCGCCCACCCCATCGCACCCGTCACCCTGTGGTGCGCAATTTCACGAAGGGATGCCATGAAACGCTTCTTGCGGCTTCTGCTGGCCCTGGTGATGCTGACAGCGGGTCTGCTCGCCGGCGCGGCGCCGGCCTCGGCGGCATCGTGTTCGCAGCGCTCGGAGAGCCATACCGACCCCAACACCGGGCAGTCGTGGAGCAGTGTGTCGTACTGCGGGAACGACAGCGGCGCACCTCTGTACGCCGGCGCCAACAACAGCACACTCGTCGGCTGGATGGACAGCACCAACAGCTGGTTCTCGTGCTACCGGCACGGGCAGCAGCACGCCGGCGGCAACGACGTCTGGTACTACACCCAGGGCGACCGGAGCGCGTCCGGGTGGCAGGGCCGCCAGGCCTGGGGCTTCATGCCGGCGGTCAACCTGTGGACCAGTACGGACCCATCTCCCGGGGTGCCCGCGTGCGCTCCTGACATGTGGCAGTCCAACGAGTCGCAGACCGACTACGCGGGACAGTACTGGCCCGCGGACTGGTACTCGCACAGCCGCGCCGGCGCCGCCCTGTACGCCGGGCCCGATGCGAGCACGACGGTCGGCTACATGGACTCCACGACCAGTTGGTTCGTCTGCTACGCCCACGGCGCGCAGCACGCCGGCGGCAACGACGTCTGGTACTACACCCAGGGCGACCGGGTCGTCGGGGGGCAGGGATCGCGCCGGGCCTGGGGCTATATGCCCGCGGTCGACGTCTCGACCCGCCAGGACCCCTACGACAGCATCCCGGCGTGCTCCGGCGGATCCACACCCCCCGGCGGGACGATCCCCGTCGGAGACACCACGACGACCACTCCCCCGAAACCTGCCACCGACCGGAGCTTCTACGTCCAGAGCATGGACAACGCCATGGCGGACGGCTTCGGCTGCACCCAGGCCAACCTTGACGTCGCCAACAGCGTCAACTACGTCAAAAGCAGCTACGTCATCTTCGCGTTCGGCGGTCAGACCTCCAATGGCTCCGGCACGCAGCTTCCCGGTCTGAGCACCATCGTCAGCAACAGCGCCATCGAGAGCTACGTCGAGGCGTACGCGACCGGCTACCACCGGTGCGTGCGGCCGGTGTTCCCGGACCACGGGACCCACTACCCGTTCGTGAACATCGGGATCGGCACCAACAACGACATCACGGTGACCGCGGCCACCGGCCGGGCCTGGGCCGGAGTGGTCAACGACGTGGACAACTGGCTCCGGGCCCGGTCCGGAGATATCGGCAGCACGGCGCAGGTCGACGGCGCCAATGACATGGAACCAGGGTTCAGCGGTTCTATCGCCGCCACCCGGGCCTGGGTCCAGGCCTTCCACGACAGCACGTACCGCCTGCTGACGAACTTCGGTTCCGCCGACGGATGTCCGGTCTCGATGTCGACCGACACCAGGGTGAACCATGCCTGCAACAACGGCTGGAGCATGGAGGACATCTACTGGATCAGCCAGGGTGTCGGCCGGGCGAGCGCGGAGCCGGAGATCTACAACAGCGACCAG
The DNA here is from genome assembly GCF_027158125.1 of Streptomyces sp. H39-C1. Classification (NCBI taxonomy): domain Bacteria; kingdom Bacillati; phylum Actinomycetota; class Actinomycetes; order Kitasatosporales; family Streptomycetaceae; genus Streptomyces; species Streptomyces sp. H39-C1. The sequence continues at coordinate 13,610 of NZ_JAPVLS010000036.1, read as the reverse complement.
CCGAAGCAGTGGGCGCTGATATCCCGCTACGGCGCGACAGCACACGCCAGCGGCTGCCCCTACGTCAGCGGCTGCGGCATCCCGTACATCGGCGTCTGGGACCACCACGCGACCGGCGACGGAACCAACACCGCGACCACGGCCTGGAATCTGATGTGGCAATACCTGGGCCAGGATTCGCGCACGGCCATGGTTCCGGCGTTCTCGATGGAAATCTGCTACACGTCCCAGGTCACCGGAGCCAGAAGCCCATCCTGCCAATGGTCATAACGCACGGACAATCCAACTGAAAGGACACCAGACATGAACATACGTCAGACACTCACGAAGACATTCACTGTCGGCGCAGTCGCCGCCATCTCGATGATCGGTCTCACCGGCACGGCCACGGCAGCCGGCTCGGACCACCTCGATCGGGGCCAGACCCTCAACGCGGGGGAATCCATCGAGCGGTACACCAGCACCGGCCACGTCTGGCTGGTCATGCAGAGCGACGGCAACCTCGTCGAGTACGGCGGCCACTTCGGTGCCTGCTGGGCGACCCACACCGAGAACTCGGGTGGCGCCTACGCGTCCTACCAGAACGACGGAAACTTCGTCGTCTACACCAGCAGCGGCCGTGCCGTCTGGGCCAGCAACACCGTCGGCTCCGTCCGGGCAACGGGCTCGACCGTCGACATGAACGACGCCGGCCAGTTGTACATCGGTACCCGGAGGTTCAACGACGGCTGCAGGTGATCCCACCCGGCAGCCCCTAGCCGTGGTGGTCGGTTCTTGACGGCCTGGCCCACACCGCATTCCACGCTGCGTGCATCGGCTGTCCGCCCAATGACCTGGGACAGCTGTATGCCCGGGTCAGCTTCTCCGACGGAAGGGGAAGTCCAGGTCGGTGCGGACCAGGAACGTCGTCGCGCCGATCCGTCCCTGTGGTGAGCGGCCAGGCCGTCCCGCGTCAGTTGTCCAATCACTCAACACCGACCAGGAGGTATGGGGCATGGCTGCTCCGAGCGGCCGGACGGACGAAGAAACCGATTCCCCTTCGAAGTCCCGATTCGTTGTCTTCTTCGGCGGGCAGGTCTTCTCCCTCCTTGGCGATGGGCTGGCCTTCCTCGCCTTTCCTCTTGTCGTACTGGGACTCACCCGTGGTGCCTTCGCCGCGGCGCTCGCGGCCGCGCCCCGCACGATCGGCTACCTGATGGTCGGTCTCATCGCCGGAGCGATCGTCGATCGCTTCAACCCGCGCGTCATCATGATCATGATGGACGCGATCCGGTTCTCGGTCTTCCTGACCCTGGCACTGCTCGCCCGCGCGGGAGATCTGCAGGTGTGGGTGGTGCTGGTGCTGGCGTTCCTGGCTTCGGGGGCCGGCGTCTTCTTCGACACCGCGCTCGCCGTCGCGGTGCGCGACCTCGCTCAGGGCGAACGGTTGGTGCGGGCCAACTCCTGGCTTGAGGCAACCAACCAGGCTTCACTCGCGGTGGGACCGGGCCTCTTCGGTGTGCTGACCGCCGCCGTCGGTCTGCACACCGCACTGTTCGGCAACGCCGCCACGTATCTGCTGTCGCTGGTGACGATCTACGCGGTCAGCGGCCGGAGTGCGCTGCGGGGAGCCGCGCGGCCGCGAACACTCGGCAGTGCTCTCAAGAGCCTGCGGCGGGATGTGGCCGAAGGCCTGCGGTACCTGCGGAACTCGCGGCTGATCCTTCTCTTAACGTGCAGTCAGGCATCCGCCAACCTGTTCATCGCGGTGGAGACGCTCATCCCCTTCTACGCGTGCAACATCCTCGGACTCGGCGCCCCGGAGGTAGGCGTCGTGGTCGGCTGCGGCGGTGTGGGCGGGATAGCGGGTGCCGTCCTGGCATCCCGGCTGGCCACACCCGCACGGCAACTCTGGCTCGTCTTCCTGAGTACCGTCAGCCTCGGGATGGCCCTCGACGCCATCGGTCTGACCGCCTCAGTCGTTCCTCTGGCCGCGCTCAACCTCGTCGTGTGCGCCTGTGCGGTCCTCGCGGTCGTCGTCATCCGGACCATCCGACAGCAGACGGTGCCGCGCGAGTTGCTCGGGCGGGTCACCGCCACCGCCCGCATGACGGCGCTGGCGGCGAGCCCCGTGGGCGCCATGCTCGCGGGACTTCTCACCGGCCTTCACCACGGCGACCCGCGACCGGTTTTCATCGGATCCGGCCTGCTCGCGGTCACCACGGCGGTGGTCGTGTGGTTCGCCGGCCTGCGCGGACACGCCCGCGCCGATCGGCACGATTCGGGGGCTCCCGTCGACCGACATGTGAGAGAGAGGGCGGAGGCAAGATGACGAACGCCGCCGCACTACCGACGCCTCCTGATCTGGATCCAGCGTGCGGCAGAGGCCTGATGGACAGTCAAAAGCCATGCGCACCGACTTGATCACCGGGTCAGCCTGGAGAAATCGGGCCGGCAACCGGCCTGCCCGTGCCGTTCGCGAGCCGGCGGTGGAGTGCCGAGTCCGTATTGCCCGCCATACCTGTATGTCATACCTGGAGAGAAGCCGTGAAGCATCTGTTGGTACTCAGCGCGGGCAACGAGATGTACCGCAGGTACATCCTGGAGTCCATGTCCGACGCGGGAGTCCGGGTCGATCTCATCGAATCCCCCCCGCAGCGGAACTGGGCCGTACCTCTGGTGGACTCGGTGCACGAGGTGGACCTGGGGAACCGCGAGCAGGTACGAGCCCTGGCGAAGGAGTTGCACGCCGCCGATCCGTTCGACGGCGTACTCACCTACGACGAGACACGAGTCGAGGTGGCGTCGGAGGTGGCCGCGGATCTCGGCCTGCCTGGTCTGTCGCCGCAGACCGCGGCCATGTGCCGGGACAAGCGTCTGATGCGCGAAGCGTTCCGGGCCGTCGGCGTGCCGTCGGCCCGGAGCATCCTCGCCCTGACCGCCGAAGAGGCGGTGGAGGCCGCCGCGCTCATCGGCTATCCCGTCGTCGTCAAGCCGCGGAATCTGGGCGGCAGTCGCGGCGTGGTCCGGGTCGAGGACGAGCAGCAGTTGCGGTCCCGGTTCGAGTTGGCGGCGAGCGCGCGGGACGCCCGGGTCACTGCCCTTCCCGGTGTGCTCGTCGAGGAGTACCTCGACGGCCCGGAGATCAGTGTGGAGGCGGTGTCGCAGGACGGTCGCGTCCAGATCTGCGGTCTGACCGAGAAGGAGGTGGGGTTCGCCCCATACTTCGAGGAACTCGGCCACACGTGCCGCAGGCCCTCGGCGCATCCGGACTACAGCGCTGTTGAGCGAGTGGTCGTCGAGGCGCACCGGGCACTGGGGATCACCTTCGGAGCGACGCACTCCGAGCTCAGGCTCACCTCATCGGGGCCACGAATGATCGAGGTCGCCGCGCGCCTGGCCGGGGACAAGATCCCGTTCGTGACCAGTCTGGCGACCGGCGTCAACCTGGTGGCCCTCACCGTCGCCTCGCTGACCGGCGAGCCCGTCGAGGTCACCCCGACACACGACCGCGTGGCCGGCATCCGCATGGTCTACCCGCGGCATGACGGCACGGTCCGTGCTCTGGGTCACGCCGCGGACGCCGAGCGGCTCTGGTGCGAACTCGGCTGGCACGTGACGGTCGGACAGGAAGTGGCCCTGCCGCCCCGAGCATTCATGCTGCGTCTGGGGCACGTGGTGGCGCTCGACTCATCGCCGGAGGCGCTTCGCGGGCGCCTGGACGCATGCGTCGACGCCTTGGAGATCGAGATCGAATCACCCGTGGGGCTCCCCGGTCTGTAGCCCGACCCACCGTCCGTAGCAATCGAGAAGGGAGAGCAAGGACCTACGATGACCATCGGGTTGATCGATTCCGGGCTCGGCCTGCTGCCCACCGCGGGTTGGATCAGGCACATGGACCCCGAGCGCGAGGTCATTCTGCTCCTTGACCCCGACGGCGCGCCCTGGGGCCCGCGCTCAGCGGCGTTCATCGCGAACCGGGTCCTCCGGGCTGCCGAGCACGCCGTCAGGTTGGGCGCCCAGGCGCTCGTACTGTCGTGCAACACCGCCAGCGTCACCGCGCTGGAAGTACTGCGCGCCGAGTTCGAACCCGCTGTCCCAGTCATCGGCACTGTTCCTGCGGTGAAGCCGGCGGCGGTCACCGGCGCGCCGTTCGCGGTCTGGGCGACCGAGGCCACCACGGCGAGTCCGTACCAGGAGCGGTTGATCAGTGAGTTCGCTCCCGACCAGACCGTCGCGCGCGTGGCATGCCCAGCTCTGGCCGAGGCCATCGACCGGGGCGGGACGGCTGCGATCGACGCCGCGATCGCCTATGCCGTGGCCCGGACGCCCGGTTACTGCACCTCCGTCGTCCTGGGCTGCACCCACTACCCCCTAGTGGCCGACCGGATTCGCGCGCGTCTGCCCACCCACACGACGCTGTACGACACCGCGGAAGCCGTGGCGAGACAGACCCTGCGACGGCTGGCGGCCATGAACAGCTCCTCCAACTGCCGTAGTGAGGTGAAGGTGCTGCTCAGTGGCCGCGAGGGAGTTCTGCCGGCCGCCGCCCGGACCTATCCGTTGGGGGCCGCCTTGGCCGATGGGGCGCCAGTCTCCCGCGAGCTCCTGGTGACGTCCGGCGTGGCTACCGCGCGGCCGTTCCTCGACGGCACGGACCAGGCTTCTCGTCACCTCACGCCACCCGGTTCCCGGCTGTCGCCCGTAAGCCCCGGGGTGGAAGGCGGGCGGCCGCCACCGGACCAGCGCGTCATCGCCAGTCATCAGCATTGACTTGCCGACGGAGGGCCGGACAGTCGAAACGGTTCGATTCATTCGCCCTGCACAAAAAGCCTCGATTGGCTGGGCCGGCCCGGCAGCCTTCGACAGTTCATTACACCCCCTCTTATGTCTTCTTCGGACTGGCTCCCGCGAACTCATGCCCATGGGGCTCGCGATGGGGCTCTGACCTACCCGGGAGCGAGTATGGCCATGGCGTCCACATATTCACCACATCCGCGACTGCTTCTCTTCGATGTGACCACGGGGCCTCGACCCAAGTTCTACCTTCCGCGGCTCTGTGAAATCTACGACCTGCACATCATGTGGATCCCCAGCGGAGACGCAGTCAAAGATCTGGCCAGGGCAGCGCAGTTCGAGGAATGGTGCGGCCATACGACCATGCACGGCCAGGAAACCGCGACCGAGGAACTCACTGCCTTTGCCCGGAACTGGCGCCCCGAGGGCATCCTGGGCTTCGGTGAGATGACCATGATGCCCGTCCACGCGGCGGCCTCCCATCTTGGCCTACCAGCCAATGCTCCGTGGTCCATCGAAGCTCTGCGGAACAAGCACGAACAGCGTCGGCTCCTTGCCAAGGCGAACATCCCGACGCCCCGCTACGCCTCGGTCCGTAGCCTGGCCGAATTCCGCCACGCCACCGCCCACGTCGGCACCTCGGCCATTCTCAAGCCCGTGGCAGGCGCGGGCAGTATGGCGACGTACCGGCTGGACGAGGCGACCGACCTCGCCGAGTTGTGGGCGGAAGCCTGTGCCAACTACGCCACGGATCCTCGAGGCAGTGCGGCCCAGGATTTCATCCTGGAAGAGTTCATGATCAGTTCCAGCCCCTACCCCGACCCGCGGTACGGTGCCTACGCGAGCGTCGAGTCAGTCGTGCAGAGAGGCGAAATCCAGCACCTCGCGGTCACGGACAAACTGCCACTGTCGCCGAACTTCCGTGAGAACGGCGGAATACTTCCGTCCGTGCTGGCCGAGGAACACATCGTCGCGCTCCTGGACTGCGCGTCCACGGCGATCGAGGCGATAGGAATCGTCAACTCCGGCGTGCACACCGAAATCATGTTCACCGCGGGCGGCCCTCGGGTGATCGAGGTGAACAGCCGAATCGGCGGCGGTGTGACGGAAATGCTGCACTACAGCTGCGGGTACGACTCGGTGCTGGCACGTGCGGCGATCGCCACGGGGCGTCCGCTGCCGGAATTCACGCCCCCCGTGCTCAGTACCGGTTACTACACCATGCAGGCGCCGGCCTTCGACGCGGTGTTGTCCGATGGTCCGACCGTCGACGAACTACTTGCCATCCCCGAGATCGTGGACGCAGAAGTGCCCTATGCGATCGGCGAACGCCCCGCGTGGCACCAGGGAACTCCCGGTGGAACCGTCGCTCGAGTGGTCGCGACAGCCGACTCGCCGGGTCCGCTGCTCGATCTGTACGACGTACTCAAGCCAGGAGGTCTGTTCCGGTACACCCCTGCCGAGCGCCCAGCACCCTGAAATTCCATGAATCCAGCTGCGCTCCGCGATGTAATCAAAAAGAACCAGGTGCGGTCCGATTGTTCACCGGAGATTTGATCTCCGTCTGCGCCTTCCCTGCGGTCGAACGAATTTCCCGTTCTCTTTCCGAAATCGGCTGTGTACGCACTTATGTGCCCGCGGCCGGTCATATTGAGCTGAATCGTCTCTGATGAGAGGTATGAAATGGCAACGAGCGTCCTGCGACTTGAGCTGACCGCTGACGAAGCGGTCGAGACACGGAAACTCCTGGACGAGATCTCGGAAGATCCCCGGATGACCGACCAGTACTACTTCCTGGAGCGGTCCCACGTCCTGTCCCATGAACTGCCCCGGCGCGTCCGGGAAACCTTCTACCGCTTCAAGCGTCGCGAGGAGGGGGGCGTGCTTCACGTGGCGGGCAGCCCTGTACTCCGGGACGGGGCTGGAGCCACGCCCACCAGCTATGTGGAGACCGAGCCCGGCTTCGCCATCAACGACGCCCAGGTGCTGCACGGCCTCTACGGCGCGCTGCTGGGCGAGCCGATCGGATTCACCTCCCAGCGGGCCGGGAGCATTTACAACACCATCGCTCCGATGCCGCATCTCGCCGAGATCTCGAACTCCAGCTCAGGCTCGAAGTTCGACTTCGGGTTCCACGTCGAGGATGCCTTCCACCCGGCGCGTCCCGATTTCCTCGGACTTGCCTGCATGCGCAACGACGAGCAGGCCGGGACCACGGTCTCCTGCGTCGACGGGATCGACAACCTGAAGCCCGAGGAGCGGGACGCCCTCTTCGCGCCCCGGTTCAACATTGGGCACAACCCGATCCACGAAACATCGGGCACCGTCGAGGAGAACTGGCAGCCAATCTTCTTCGGCCGCCGCGAACGTCCCTACGTGCGCGTCAACTTCGCCGCCCTCGACCTCGCGGACTACTCCGGTGTCGAACGCGGCGCACTGCAGCGGCTCAAGGAGTACCTCGAAGAGAACAAGGCCACCCTCGTGCTGCAGGCCGGCGAGTTCGTCTACGTCGACAACTTCCGGTGCGTGCACGCACGAGACGCATACGAGCCGCTTCCCGCGGGCAAGTCGCGTTGGCTCTCCCGGGTTGTCTTCACCAGCGACCTGCGGAAATCGGCCGGCCTTCGCAGCGAAACGATGAGTCGCAGCATTTACGCCTGACCACCGGCTCGCCAATGCCCAGTCCGGTCGATCTTGTCCGACGTCGCGCTCCCGGCGAGATCGATAGGACAGGGCCTTGGCGGGCGAACCCGGTGACGAAGCGCGGTGGTGTGCCGGGGGAGATACCGGCCAAGAGTTCCGTGGTGGGCGGCCCTTCGTAGCCACCCACCACGGCAGCCCGAGGCCCGGGACATGGAGGCGCCGGATGGTTCGATCCGCAGGTACGAGACCATCAGCACGCTGATGTATGCGCGAGACCACCCAGCAGTCCACCGAACGGACGGAGGAGCGGCGGCGGTCAACGACCACCGCCGAGGAGCGCGGAGCCGTAGACGACCTGAGTGACTGGCGTGCCCGTGATTCGGGACGACGAGGTCGGAAGCTCAGCTCACCCGACGGATCCTTGTGTCATCCAAGGAAGGACAGCCGCACCTGGCGCCGCGGGTTGTCGTGGTTGGTGTCCACGAAACTCCGTTAAGGCAACCCCAGACTAACCGCCCAGTGGGCACGCACCAGGCGGTGCGGTGCCGCGAGCGCCTGCCGGGCAACCGGTCCGGACTACGAAGCGGTTACCACGCTGGTTGGCAGGTCTGACGCGACGACATCGCGCGATGCCTCAGCGCCCGGCGTAGAGGAACCGTACATAGCGCGCGTAGGACAGCCCGCGCCGTCGGAGCCTGGCTGCGTCCGCCGAGGCGCTGAGCGCCCCGTGGAGCGCACTGTTCTGCTGGAGCGTGACGGTCCGTCGGCTGAACTCACGTCGCTGTCGCGCAGCGTCTTCACCTGCGAGCGTGTTCTCCCGGGCAAGCCGCTTCTGGCCCTCCTCCAATTGTTTCCGCGCCGATTCGCGCAGCGCTTCGGCAGCGGACTCCAGGGTTTGGCGCTGGCCGGTGAGCTGAGCCCGATAGCGGGCGTTGTCGTGCTCGATCGGCAGTCGCTCCGGCAGGGTGAGAGCGCTTGGCTGACGGGCGACAGCGGAGTTGTACAGATCCTTGCGCCAGATATCGAGTGCGATGGCCTTGGCCTCACCGATGCCCGGGATATTTACGAAACGGCCGCTGCGCAGCCTGAGTTCAGCGCCGACGCTGGCGTAGGAGCTGTTCTGCACTGCCCGGTAGCCCGTGAAATCCGCTGCCGTCCGGATGCCGGCGTCGGCGAGACGGGCAGCGAGCGTCTTCCCGATGCCGTGCGGCGGGGACTGGGCGATCAGTCGCCGGTCGAGCTGATCCCGGACATAGGCCGTCTGCTTGGCAGCGAGCGCCTTCGCCAGGGCATTGCGGAGCTCCTCCGAGAGCCCGTCGATCTTCTTGGCGATGTCGCGTTGCTTGCGGACCTTACGCTGTTCGGCTTCCTTGAGCTCGGCGTGGTACCGGGCTCTGAGCTTCTCCAGTTCCTTGGGGTGGGCGTCGGTCCGTTTCGCCTCCTGGGCGTCGAACTTCGCCTTCTGCTTGCGCAGTTTCTCGGCTGCCTTGACCGGGTCGTCGAGCTGGGTCAGTTGTGTCGTGAGTCCCGCCAGAACGGCCTGGGACTGTGCCCGCTCGACGCGGCGACTCCAGGCGATCATGGTGATGGCTGCAGCGACGACGACGGGTGCCCCGATCCCGGTCAGCGGCATCGGGCTACCGGCGACGAGTAGAAGGCCGGTCACGGCCAGCAGGAGTGGCACCAGCACGGCCGTGACCACGTCCAGGACCGTTCGGGTGCGGAAACAGTTCGGTGCTGCCCCTGGTGGCGCAGCCTGCGGTAGCCCCGCTTGCGGTGTGACGTACCCGTTCATCCAGCCGGGGAGTCCACCGGCGCCACCAGGAACAGTAGCCGCAGGGGAAGCCGGTGTACTCGTCGTAGCGGCGGTGCGCTGCTTCGGGATGGCATCGGAAAGCGGGGGAAGCAGATCGAGCGGTTGAAAGGCCAGGGACCTTACCTGCTCGGCGAGACTGCTCACCGCCCGGTCGGGGTGGGCGAGCAGCGTCTGCAGTCCTGTGGAGCCGCCCGGACTCTTGAAGTCATCCTCCGTGAGCAGCAGGAATTCACCACTCGGCTCGTGCAACCTGTTCCAGAGGGCGGGGTCGGTGGCGATCGACTTGAGCGACATGAAGATGACCCAGGCCGAGAACCTATCCAGCGTCACCCCGAAGTCATCGTTTCCGCGCAGGGGCGACTGATAGTTGCGGTGGCCCCGCTCCGTGCCGCCCAGCCCGGACAGCGCCGGCACGTACATGCCGTCGTAGTCGACCAGGCGCAGGGTGTCGTCGTGAGCGACGAGCAGGTTGCCGTGCTGCAGATCCCCGTGAGCAATCTCATTCCGAGACAAATCGCAAGTCAGGGCTGCGAACCGGTCGGCCAGGCGGTCGACGGCGTACCGGTCCGCATGGTTGGCATCGAGCCAGGAGGACAGGGTGACCGCCTCGATCCACTCCATCTTCAGGACGGGATAACGTTCCTGGCCCACAGTGATCGCGTCAGGGAGATATTCGAAGCCGAGTTTCCACGGCTGGGAGAGCTCCGCCCCGTCCAACCGCGCCAGACGGGCGCTGATGGCCTGGTAGCGACGCTCCTGATCGGGGACATAGCGGGTGAAGCACTTGACCGCATACCGGTGACCCGACGTGGGCGAGGTCAGCGAGAAGACACTCGCGAAGGCGCCGGAGATCGCGCGAGGCAGGCCGAGCTTGGTCAATTCCGGCCGCGCGCCTCTGAGTTCAGGGTGCTGAAAGCACAGCTGCGTATGCTGCAGCGCCTCCGCGTAGGCGGCACCACTGGGGAACTGCCGCTGCGGAGCGGTGGGAGATCCCATGGTCACCGCCCTTCGAAATCGATCCGCACGATGGCCACATCGTCGTTGCGTAGCTGTTGACGCTCCCTAAGACCATTCAGCCAGTCCACGAACGCCCCCAGGTCATCTGGCGCGGAGAACTCCAGCAGCTCCCTCAGCGCGTCGTCTTGGTCGGGCACCGACAGGAACCATGCCGCCAGTGCGTCGGTCATGAGGAACAGCCGGTCGCCCGGCAGGCACCGGCCTTCGGTGTACCGCGTACGGCCGGCCAGCAACGCCGCATCACGGTTACGGCTGCCGAAGAGGTCTGGGACGGTGCCGAACTCTTCGGCGGACTCCACGGGGAATGCCTCGACGAGCTGGTCGTTCCGCAGGTGGAACAGGCAGCTGTCCCCCAGGGCGGCAGCCCGCCACCGCCATACCGGGGCAGATACGCCGGCGTCGGGCTCAGAAACGGTTTCCGGGTCCACCCGCACGGTGAGCAGCGTCGCGAACGCACCCTCGGCGAGCTTGGTGTGCTCGTACCACTTCAACGGGCGCCCGTCAGCGACGCGCACCTGCGTGTACTGCTCGAGCCAGGGCTCCCACCGGCCCACGACTGACGCCGCGAACTCCTCGAAAGCGGCGCCGCCTTGCAAGAGGTCAGGCCGCTCCAAAGCACGCTCGGCCGCCGCACGGGACAGAAGCCGGGCCCAATCCTTCGCCAGAGCGCTCTCCGTTGCCCCGTCACAGACGCCGACGGTGATCGGTTCCCGCAGCATGTGGTCATGCGGATGGTCGGGCAGCACGACGACGGCGTCCTCGCATTCCGCCTGCGTACTGCCGTACTTAGGGGCTACCAGGTGCGTGACGTACACGCAGGAAGGCGATTGCGTCACCGCAGTTCGGTGGCGCGGGTGCCGATGTCGAGGAACTGCACGACCGTGGTGATGTCCGCGTTGTAGACGAAGCCACGGGTGGTCTCGCTGACCCGCTGCCCCTGCGAGGCCGCGTATGAACGCATATGGCTGGGCAGAGGGCTGGACATGGAGAACAGAGTGCGGGCATAGCTGTCGGGGAGTCCGTCGGTGGTGTCCGGGAACGCGGTGGGGGTGCCGCCCGCGGCGGACACGTGGAGGTTGAACAGCAGAGCGGCACCATCAGCCGTTGCATGCGAGGTGATGGCCTCGGCGGCAGCCGTGGGATCGCCATCGGTCGACTCCCCGTCCGTCAGGTTGATGACGATCGGCGGGAAGCTCGCCGGGAAGCGCTCAGTCCAGCCGGCGACGAGGCTCTCGGCGTACTGAAGAGCGCGGTTCATCGGCGTCCCGCCATGGGCTACCGGGTCCATCCACAGAGGGAAGCTGACCGAGGTCTCGACCAGGCCGCCCGCACCGTCCGGCACCTTTTTGATTCGCTCGTCGACGCGCGCCGGGTTGTCCGCCACTTCGCTGAGGGGAACGATGTCCCGTCCGCCGAGCGCACCGGCGAAGGCGGAGCCGACGGAGGCGCCGTAACCGACGACCGCGACGTGGAAGTAGTCGCGGACACCCTCTTCCTTCGCGCACTTGACCGAGAGCTCTGTGAGGAGCCGGTTGATGGCGTCGGCGACGACATCAGCCTTCTGCTGCGGGACTTCACCGCCGATGGGGTCGCTCATGGAGGTCGACTGATCGACGAGGAAGATAATACTCGTCGGATTGCTGCGGCTGATCTCGGCCGTGTACGGCACGTTGCGCTCCTGGCGGACTGCGAAGTGATCGGTCGTCGGAGGAGCTCATGCGGCGCACATACGTTCCGGCTCCCGGCGCAGGCCGGAACGCCGAGACTCCCCGGGTCGCATCGTAATCCGATGACTCGGTGTGCGGGCGGAAGCCATCAAAGTGCCTCCCTGTCATCCTTGTGCTCGCCACCCTCCTTCGATCGCGGCATGCACCGCAGCCCAGCTCGACGCACGAAGGCGATCGCGACGTGGTCGCCTCCAAGGGCTGCGGAGCGGGTTGCCAGTTGGGTGCGGAACGTGGCGTATTCACTCCGCAAGGCCGCTCTCCGCCCCGGCCTCACGCGTGTGACGGAGCACGGTCACCGAGTCGGAGTTCGACCGCGAGCGGCGTGGCCTCGAGGCCATCCGGGAGAAGCTGCCGGACGGCGACCCGTGGAGAGGCGGGCGGCTCGTTGCGCGCAGTGGTCAAGGCCGCCTGGTACGCGCAGGCGATCAACCCACACCATCGGATTCCGGCCGGTAGGCCCGAAGGCGCCGACAACCACAGCAGTGCCCTGCAACAATCCCCCCAGGACGAGCTACTCGTCCCCATCGGCTTGCGAGGAAGGATTAGCAGTGGCGCAGAGCCGCAAGGGGCATTACCGGGCAGCGACCTACGTCAGGCCCACGACGGTCTCCCGACGCATGAAAAAGCCCGCCACTTGGGTCGTGGTGACTCTGGCAGTGCTCGCCATCGCCGCCTGGAACACCCTCTTCGGCGGCGGTTCTGGTACTCCCGCTACGACACCCCAGCAGACGACTCCCCCTGCCCAGGTGTCGCCAGCCCGATAGGCCGAGCTCTCAACCCCGCTCGGGACGTGCGGTATTACCGTCCTTCCTCCGCCAGAGTCTCCTGGCCCATGTCTGGGGCTCCCGGTCTTCTGCAGCAGAGGGCGTCAAGTCCTGTGCTCTGCCAGCCTGTTCCCCGCGGATCCTCTCCCACACCTCCTTCCACTGCCGCACCTGGTCCTCAGGTACTCCGCACGCCGACAAGTACGTGGGGATGGCAGTCCATGTACGCGGAAGCGTCTCGCGATTCAGCAAGTTGCTGACCGTGCCGTCCGCAATCTTGCGGCCCGAGCGTTCGCTGATCGCCTTCTGCGACAGCCCGGCCACCACACGGATATCCCCGAGCCGCGCGATGAACCCCTCGGCTGTCCGGATACCACCGGGCGAGGGCCAGGCGCGGAGGGACGGATCTAGGCCACCGGACGTACCGACGGGAGAGTCCGGGTCGAACGCTCGGTTTCGACCGAGAGCCAGTCGGGCTCCCGTGTTCCTATTTCTGGCCTGCGGCTCGGGGCGCGACTGAGCGGCCAACGACACCCGCAGCTGCTGATATACCGCGTCGAGCTCCAGCAACTCTGGACCGCCGACTATTCCACTGCGCAGAACTTCCAGTAGTTGGCCGGTGAAGGCCGTGTAGGTTTCACCTGGCGGAGCGAGAGCGGCACTCGTTTCCGAGGATGCGGCCAGAAGGTAACTCCCCTCCACCGAAGCGTGATCGGCCAGCTTCGGGGGGCCGCCGGCCACAGGGCGGTTGCAAGTTCCGGGGTCGTGCGGCTGGTCGGGTTGTGACCGGTTGGGGCGCATAGCAGAGCAGGCACGGGCTTCGTGATCATTGTGGTGTCTAAGCCAGATGATCATGAGGTGGCCCGT
>NZ_JAPVLS010000035.1:76529-90469 GCF_027158125.1 Streptomyces sp. H39-C1 | reverse complement strand
CAACTACGCGGCGGCGCCGCCCGAGCTGGTGCGCCGGGCCCTCGACATCGCGGCCGTCTGCGCGGAGTTCGGTGTCCCGCTGCGGGCGGCCGCGCTGCGCTTCCCGGTCGGGCACCCGTCGGTGGTCTCCGCGGTCGTCGGCGCGGCGAGCCCGGAGGAGGTCCGGGACAACGCCGCGCTCTTCACGTACGAGATCCCCGACGGGCTGTGGAGCGCCCTCGTGGAGCGCGGACTGCTCGACGAGGACATCCCGCTGCCCGCGCCCGTCTGACGCGTCCTACAGCGTGGAGCGCAGCCACTGCTCGACGCTCGCGATGTGCACGGTCGCCCAGGAGCGGGCGGCCTCCGCGTCACGGTCGCGCAGCGCGGACAGGATCGCCTGGTGCTCGTGCAGGGTGCGGCTCACCGCGTCCTGCTGGGTGAGGCCGCGCCAGACGCGGGCCCGGGTGGTCGGCCCGGACAGCCCGTCGAGCAGCGAGCAGAGCACCGAGTTCCCCGACGCCTGCACGATGCCGCGGTGGAACTCCAGGTCGGAGGCGACCAGTTCCTCGACGGAGGGCTCGGGGCCGAGCGCGTCCAGCTTCCCCTGGAGCACGTCGAGTTCCGGCCCCGGGATGCGCAGCGCCGCCATCGCGGTCGCGGCCGGCTCCAGGATCCGCCGGACGGCCAGGAACTCCAGCACGGTGTCGTCGCGGTGGAAGTCCACCACGAAGCTCATCGCCTCCAGCAGCAGCTGTGGATCCAGGCTCGTCACATAGGTGCCGTCGCCCTGCCGCACATCCAGGATCCGGATCAGCGACAGCGCCCGCACCGCCTCGCGCAGCGAATTGCGCGAAAGCCCCAGCTCAGCCGCGAGCTCGCTCTCCTTCGGCAGCCGGTCGCCGGGCCGCAGCGCCCCTGAGACGATCATTTCCTTGATCTTCTCGATCGCCTCGTCGGTGACCGCCATCGCGACCTCCCCCTGTCCTGGTCCCGCTACCCGCCGCCAGACCTCCGATGTATCCGGCCATTATGCCCCCGGACGGGCCGCTGCGCGGACTCCCTGCGCAGACGGTCTCCGGCTCCGGCCTACTCGCCCGCGTAACGGGCCGGGGAGGCGCCCACCGTGGCGGTGAAGTCCCGGGTCAGGTGGGACTGGTCGCTGTAGCCGAGGTCGGCGGCGAGGGCCGCCCAGTCGATGCCCACGCCCTGGTCGGCACGGGCGGCGGCCTCGTGCAGCCGGGCCCGGCGCAGCACCCACTTGGGGCTGGCGCCGACATGTTCGGCGAAGAGCCGCTGGAGTCTGCGGACGGAGATTCCGAGGTCGTCCGCGACCTCGTCGACGCGGAACAGGGAGGGGGAGGCGGTGATCCGCTCCACCATGGCGGCGACCTCCGCCGTGACCGGGTCAGGGGCCGCGTCCGGGCCGGGGAGCAGGCTCAGGAGGAGCGATTCCGCGGTGGCGGTCATGGTGGATACGTCGGACGCCCCGAGGATCGTCCGCTCCGCGGTGGTGACGGCGGGCCCGAACAGCTCCGCGGCGGGCACCGACCGGTCGGTGAGGTCCGCGACCGGCGACCCCAGCAGCGGGCGGAAACCGCCGGGCCGGAACTTGATGCCCAGCACCTGGCCGCGGTCGCGCAACACCCGGGTGAAGACCCCGCGCTGCACCCCGTAGACCGCGGTCTCGGGCTTCTCGAAGACCAGATGCACATTGGGGTGCGAGAGGACCTTCTGCTCGTGCGGCGGCCGGCCGCGCAGATCCCAGCGCACGATCCAGTAGAACTCCACGTACGGGGCGACGGCCTCGGCCGGCTCCTCCCGCAGCAGTTCGAACTGGGTGGCCGCCACGGCGGGACGCAGCACTCCCCGCCCCATCTCCGGGGTCGTCATCCGGCCAGCCTAGGACCTCTGAGCTGTCGCGTTTGTTCAATACGGGCCCCGGCCGCGGATCTACCGTGGGATTCATGAACATTCATCCGCAGCTGGTCCGCAGCGCCGCAGAAGCCGCCCGTATCGCCCGCACCATCACGCCGGAACACCTCACCGCGCCGACCCCGTGCCCGGAGTTCGACGCCCGCACGCTGATCAACCACTGGGTGCTCTACACCTCCCACGGCCTGGAGCACCGCGCCTTGCGCACCACCCTCCCCGAGGAGCTCACCGAGCACGACTTCACCGCGGACCCGGAGTGGGCCGAGGCGTACGCGGCGCAGCTCGACCGCGCGCTCGCCGCCTGGGCCCGGCCCGAGGCGTGGGAGGGCGGTATCGACATGGGCGGGGCCGAGATGCCCGCCGCCGACATCGCCGCGATGCTCCTGCTCGAGCTGGTGCTGCACGGCTGGGACGTCGCGAAGACCGTCGGCCAGGAGTTCCGCACCGACGAGGAGACCGCCGCCGTGGTGCTCGCCGCCGTCGAGCAGCAGGCCGAGATGTACCGCCAGTACAAGGGCTTCGCCGAACCCGTCGAACTCACCGGCCCGGCCACCGATCTCGAACGCGCCCTCGCGCTCTCCGGCCGCGACCCGCATTGGAGCGCATGATCCGCGGACCGGGCGGCGCGACGCGCGAACGGCCGGGCGAACGGGGAATCCCCGCTCACCCGGCCGTTCCGCTGCCGTGTGCCGTGTACCGCCGGACGGATCAGGCCCTTCGGGCCAGCATGTCCTCGACCCGGGTCCTGACGGCCTCGGTGTCCAGACCGCGCACCGTCAGCGTGGTGCGGCGGCGCAGCACGTCGTCGGCCGTCTGGGCCCACTCGTGGTCGCGGGCGTACACGACCTGCGCCCAGATCTCCGGGCCGTCCTCGTGGATCCGCTCACCGAGCGTCGGGTCCTCGTTGACGAGCCGGGCGATGTCGAACGACAGCGACCCGTAGTGGCTCGCGAGGTGACGCGCCGTCAGCGGGTCCATCCGCATGCCCGGGTCGCGGTCCACCAGCAGCCGGTGGGCGACCGCGTTCGGGTTGGCGAGGCCCGGCAGCGGCATCCGCCGGGGGAGCAGCTTCTGCGGCTCCATGTCCTCGCCGAGCGGCCCGCCGGGCAGCTTCGCGAGCTTGTTCATCACCGTGCGGCCGATGTGCCGGTAGGTGGTCCACTTGCCGCCCGCCACCGACAGCATCCCGCCGCGGCCCTCGGAGACGACCGTCTCCCGCTTGGCGGACTCGACGCCGCCGGGCCCGCCCGGCAGCACCCGCAGCCCGGCGAAGGCGTAGGTGATGAGGTCCCGGTCCAGGTGCTCGTCCTTCACGGAGAACGCGGCCTCGTCCAGGATCTGCTGGATGTCGGCCTCGGTCGCCCGGACGTCCGCCGGGTCGCCGGTGTACTCCTCGTCCGTGGTGCCCAGCAGCAGCTGGTCCTCCCACGGCAGGGCGAAGGTGATGCGGTACTTGTCGATCGGGGTGGCCATGGCGGCCTTCCACGGCACCTTCCGCTTCATCACCACATGCGCGCCCTTGGACAGCCGGATGCTGGGCGAGGAGCCCTTGTCCTCCATCGTCCGCAGGTGGTCGACCCACGGCCCGGTGGCGTTGAGCACCAGCCGGGCGCTCACCCCGAACTCCGTCCCGTCCAGCTTGTCGCGCAGCTCCGCGCCGGTGACCTTGCCGTGCGTGAAGCGCAGCCCCGTCACCTCGGCGTGGTTCAGCACCACGGCACCGGACTCCACGGCCGCGCGGACCGTCATGACGGCCATCCGCGAGTCGTTCATCTGGTGGTCGTGGTAGACCGCGACGGCTTTGAGGTTCGCCGTGCGCAGGCCCGGGTTGTCGGCCACGGCCTTCGCCGGGGAGATGACCCGGCCGACACCGTCACCGAAGGCGGACAGCGCCGAGTACGCGAAGACCCCCGCACCGAGCTTGGCGGCGCCGTGCGGGCCGCCCTTGTACACCGGCAGGTAGAACGTGAGCGGGTTGACCAGGTGCGGAGCCACGTCCTTGGCCAGCACCCGCCGCTCGTGGTGGTTCTCGGCGACCAGCTTGACCGAGCCGGTCTGCAGGTAGCGCAGCCCGCCGTGGACGAGCTTGGAGGATGCCGACGAGGTGGCGCCGGCGAAGTCGCCGGCGTCCACCATCGCGACCCGCAGCCCGGACTGCGCGGCGTGCCAGGCGACCGAGGTGCCGAGGATGCCGCCGCCGATCACCAGTAGGTCGTACGTGGCGTGGCTGAGCAGCTCCCTGGTCTCGGATCGGCTGGGGTCGGTGCCGGCGGTCGGGTGCGTCCCGAGGGTGGGGACGCTCTGCAGGGTGGAAGACATTCTGATCAGTTCTCCTCTTCGATCCAGCCCATGGTCCGCTCGACGGCCTTGAGCCAGTTCTTGTACTCGCGGTCGCGCTTGTCCGCGTCCATCCGGGGGGTCCATTCGGCGGCCCGGCGCCAGTTGGCGCGCAGTGCGTCGGTGTCGGGCCAGAAGCCGACGGCGAGACCGGCCGCGTAGGCGGCGCCCAGGCAGGTGGTCTCGGCGACCATCGGACGGACGACGGGGGCGTCCACGAAGTCCGCGATGGTCTGCATCAGCAGGTTGTTGGAGGTCATACCGCCGTCGACCTTGACCGCGGCCAGTTCGACGCCGGAGTCCTTGCTCATCGCGTCGACGATCTCGCGGGTCTGCCAGGCGGTGGCCTCGAGCACCGCGCGGGCCAGGTGCGCCTTGGTGACGTAACGGGTGAGGCCGGCGATCACACCGCGGGCGTCGTCGCGCCAGTACGGGGCGAACAGACCGGAGAAGGCGGGCACGAAGTACGCGCCGCCGTTGTCGTCGACGGAGCTCGCCAGGGTCTCGATCTCGGCGGCGCTCTTGATGATGCCCATCTGGTCGCGCATCCACTGCACCAGCGAGCCGGTGACGGCGATGGAGCCCTCGAGGGCGTAGACGGCCTTCTGGTCACCGATGCGATAGCCGACGGTGGTGAGCAGGCCGTTGTAGGAGTTGACGGCCTTCTCGCCGGTGTTCATCAGCAGGAAGGTGCCGGTGCCGTACGTCGACTTGGCCTCGCCCTCGGCGAAACAGGTCTGGCCGAACAGCGCGGCCTGCTGGTCACCGAGCGCGGAGGCGACCGGCACACCGGCCAGCACGCCGACGGCGGCGGTGCCGTAGACCTCGGAGGAGGACCGGATCTCCGGGAGCATCGACATCGGGACGCCGATGGACTCGCAGATCTTCTCGTCCCACTCCAGGGTGTGCAGGTTCATCAGCATGGTGCGGGAGGCGTTGGTGACGTCCGTGACGTGCACACCGCCGTCCGGGCCACCGGTCAGGTTCCAGATGACCCAGCTGTCCATGGTGCCGAAGAGGATCTCGCCGCGGTCGGCGCGCTCGCGCAGGCCCTCGACGTTGTCCAGCAGCCAGCGGGCCTTCGGGCCGGCGAAGTAGCTCGCCAGCGGCAGGCCGGTCTCGCGGCGGAAGCGGTCCTGGCCGACGTTGCGGCCCAGCTCGCGGCAGAGCGCGTCGGTGCGGGTGTCCTGCCAGACCAGCGCGTTGTGGACCGGCTCGCCGGTGTTCTTGTCCCACAGCAGCGTGGTCTCGCGCTGGTTGGTGATGCCGATGGCCTTGACGTCCTCGGCGGTGATCCCGGCCTTCTCGACGGCACTGGCGACGACTTCCTGGACGTTGGTCCAGATCTCCGCGGCGTCGTGCTCGACCCAGCTGGGCTTCGGGAAGATCTGCTCGTGCTCCTTCTGGTCGACGGAGACGATGCGGCCGTCCCGGTCGAAGACGATGCAACGGCTGGACGTGGTGCCCTGGTCGATCGCGGCGATGAACGGCCCTGCGGTGTGTGCGTCGGTCACGGTGTGCTCCTCAAGGGGTCTGCGTCGGTCGGACAGGAGGGGTTACGCGAAGGCCAGCCGGTAGAGGCCGCCCGCCAGAACGGCACCGACGAGCGGGCCGACGACGGGGATCCAGGCGTAGCCCCAGTCGGAGCCGCCCTTGTTGCGCAGCGGCAGAAGGCTGTGCACGATACGCGGGCCGAGGTCGCGGGCCGGGTTGATCGCGTAGCCGGTGGGCCCTCCGAGTGACAGACCGATGCTGACGACCACCAGAGCGGTGATCAGGGCGCCGGTTCCGGAGAGTGCGAGGCCCGGCGTCAGGCCCTGGGTGAGAACGGCCAGGACGAGAACGGCGGTGCCGATGATCTCGGTGGCGAGGTTCTGCACCGGGTTACGGACCTCAGGCCCGGTGGAGAAGACGCCGAGGACCGGTCCGGCCGGACCGCTGTCCGGTCCGAGCGGCGGTGCCAGCTCGTTGTCGTCCATGTGCGCCTGGAACTGTCCGTAGTAGGCCACCCAGACCAACGCCGCGCCGATCATCGCGCCGAGCATCTGTCCGGCTATGTACAGCGGCACATCGTTCCAGTCGCCCGTCTTGACGGCGATGCCGACGGTGACGGCAGGGTTGAGGTGCGCCCCCGAGAGGCTCGAGGAGATGTACACCGCGGTGAGCACCGCGAAACCCCACCCGAAGGTGATGGCGAGCCATCCCGCGTTGCGGGCCTTGGAGCTCTTGAGCGTGACGGCGGCGCAGACGCCACCGCCCAGCAGGATGAGGACGGCGGTACCGATGGTCTCGCCGAAGAAGATATGGCTGTTGGACACCGCGACTCCCTTGTCTTACGTCCATTCAGGCGGACCGGGTCCCGTCCGGTGTTCGACAATGTCGACCGCCGAACGGCAGTTTTCTCTGCAATATCTTCCTCGTCAAGAGCTTGGGGCTGAGGACTCCGGATCGTGACCCGAGTCCCTAGAACCGTCCGGCGCCGAGGTCGCGCGAGACGGCGCGGGCGCAGTCGCGTACCGCGGCCACCAGTCGCGCCTGGATGTCGCCGTCCTCCTGGCAGACCCGTTCCACGGCCCCGGTGATGCCCACCGCGCCGACCGGCATCCGCCGCCGGTCCAGGATGGGCGCAGCGACCGAGGCCACGCCCTCCCACGTCTCCTCCAGGTCGGACGCCCAGCCCCGGGTCCTGGCGAGCTCCAGCACGTCCTCGAAGCCGGCCGTGTCGGTGATCGTGCGCGGGGTGAGGGCGAGCCGCTCGTTCTCGGCCGCCTCGCTGTGCGCGACCGGGTCGTACGCGGCCAGCACCTTGCCCAGCGCCGAGCTGTGCAGCGGCTGCATGGCACCCACCTCCAGCACCTGCCGGCTGTCGTCCGGGCGGAAGACGTGGTGCACGATCAGCACCCCCGACTGGTGGAGAACCCCCAGGTAGACGGCCTCGCCGCTGGACCTGGCCAGATCGTCGGTCCACACCAGGGCGCGGGCCCGCAACTCGTGCACGTCCAGATAGCTGTTCCCCAGCCGCAGCAGTTCGGCGCCCAGCTGGTACTTGCCCGACGCGGCGTCCTGCTCGACGAAGCCCTCCTGCTGGAGGGTGCGCAGGATGCCGTGCGCGGTCCCCTTGGCGAGGCCCAGGGAGGAGGAGATGTCGGAGAGGCCCAGCCGGCGCTCACCGCCGGCCAGCAACCGTAGGATCGCGGCTGCCCTCGCCAGCGACTGAATCGGTCCGGGCATCCGCCAACCTCCGCAAGCCGTTCGACATTGTCGAACCCCATAGTCTCAGAGAAGATTCTGACACCTTCGTCCACCCCTCGGAACTCTTTCGAGGCCCGCGCACCGCGCCCGCTACCCTGGCCAGGCACGTAAAGCCGACAGCCGTCGCACTCCTGGGAGTACATCCATGGCCCCGCAGTCGTCCTCCACCCTCGCCAGCCAAGCCCGAGCCGACGCACTGCGTCAGGCGTTCGCCACCCGAGTGGTGGTGGCCGACGGTGCGATGGGCACCATGCTCCAGGCCCAGGACCCCTCGCTCGAGGACTTCCAGGACCTGGAAGGCTGCAACGAGATCCTGAATGTCACGCGGCCGGACATCGTGCGGTCGGTGCACGAGGAGTATTTCGCCGCAGGTGTCGACTGCGTCGAGACCAACACCTTCGGCACCAACCTCGCCGCGCTCGGTGAGTACGACATTCCCGAGCGCATCTTCGAACTCGCCGAAGCCGGCGCCCGGCTGGCCCGCGAGGTGGCGGACGGTTTCGCCACGCCCGACCGGCCGCGCTGGGTGCTCGGCTCCGTCGGCCCCGGCACGAAGCTCCCGACCCTCGGCCACGCCCCGTACGCCGCCCTGCGCGACGCGTACGAGGAGAACGTGGCGGGCCTGATCGCGGGCGGCGCGGACGCGATCCTGGTGGAGACCACCCAGGACCTGCTGCAGACCAAGGCCTCGGTCGTCGGTGCCCGCCGCGCCCTCAAGGCGGCCGGCTTCAGCCTCCCGATCATCTGCTCCGTGACCGTCGAGACGACGGGCACGATGTTGCTGGGTTCCGAGATCGGTGCGGCGCTGACGGCGCTGGAGCCGCTCGGTATCGACATGATCGGGCTGAACTGTGCCACCGGCCCCGCCGAGATGAGCGAGCACCTGCGCTACCTGGCCCGGCACGCGCGGACCCAGGTCTCCTGCATGCCGAACGCCGGTCTGCCGGTGCTGGGCAAGGACGGTGCGCACTACCCGCTGTCGCCGGTGGAGCTCGCCGACGCGCACGAGACGTTCGTGCGGGAGTACGGGCTGTCCCTGGTCGGCGGCTGCTGCGGCACCACCCCCGAGCACCTGCGCCAGGTCGTGGACCGCGTCCGGGGCCTGGACCTGTCACCCCGCAGCCCGCGCCCCGAGCCGGGCGCCGCCTCGCTCTACCAGACCGTCCCGTTCCGGCAGGACACCTCGTACCTCGCCATCGGTGAGCGGACGAACGCCAACGGGTCGAAGAAGTTCCGTGAGGCCATGCTCGAAGGGCGCTGGGACGACTGCGTCGAGATGGCCCGCGACCAGATCCGCGAAGGCGCGCACCTGCTCGACCTGTGTGTCGACTACGTCGGCCGCGACGGCGCCGCGGACATGGCCGAAGTCGCCGGCCGCTTCGCGACCGCCTCCACGCTCCCCATCGTGCTGGACTCCACCGAGGTCCCGGTGCTGCGCGCCGGACTGGAGAAGCTCGGCGGCCGGGCCGTCATCAACTCCGTCAACTACGAGGACGGCGACGGTCCCGAGTCCCGCTTCGCGCAGATCACGACGCTGGCGGCCGAGCACGGTGCCGCGCTGATCGCGCTGACGATCGACGAGGAGGGCCAGGCCCGCACGCCCGAGCACAAGGTCGCCATCGCCGAGCGGCTCATCGAGGACCTGACCACCAACTGGGGCATCCTCGAATCGGACATCCTCGTCGACTGTCTGACCTTCACGATCGCCACCGGCCAGGAGGAGTCCCGCAAGGACGGCGTCGCCACCATCGAGGCGATCCGCGAGCTCAAGCGCCGCCACCCGCTGGTGCAGACGACCCTCGGCTTGTCGAACATCTCCTTCGGCCTCAACCCCGCCGCCCGTGTCGTGCTGAACTCGGTCTTCCTCAACGAGTGCGTGGACGCCGGCCTGGACTCCGCGATCGTGCACGCCAGCAAGATCCTCCCGATCGCGCGCCTCACCGAGGAGCAGCGCGATGTGGCCCTGGACCTGATCTACGACCGGCGCAGCGAGGGCTACGACCCCCTGCAGAAGTTCCTCGAGCTCTTCGAGGGCGTCGACATGAAGTCCGTCAAGGCCGGCCGCGCGGAGGAACTGGCCGCGCTGCCGCTCGACGAGCGCCTGCAGCGGCGGATCATCGACGGCGAGAAGAACGGCCTGGACCGCGACCTGGACGAGGCGCTCACGACCCGTCCCGCGCTGGCGATCGTCAACGACACCCTGCTGGAAGGCATGAAGGTCGTGGGCGAGCTGTTCGGCTCCGGCCAGATGCAGCTGCCGTTCGTGCTGCAGTCCGCCGAGGTCATGAAGACCGCGGTCGCCTACCTCGAACCGCACATGGAGAAGTCCGACGCCGACGGCAAGGGCACCATCGTGCTGGCCACGGTCCGTGGCGACGTTCATGACATCGGTAAGAACCTGGTCGACATCATCCTGTCGAACAACGGTTACAACGTGGTGAATCTGGGGATCAAGCAGCCGGTGGCGGCGATCCTGGACGCGGCGACCGAGCACAAGGCCGACGTGATCGGCATGTCGGGACTCCTGGTGAAGTCCACCGTGATCATGAAGGAGAACCTGCAGGAGCTCAACCAGCGCAAGATGGCCGCCGACTACCCCGTCATTCTGGGTGGCGCAGCATTGACCCGCGCGTATGTGGAGCAGGACCTGCACGAGATCTACGAGGGCGAGGTCCGCTACGCGCGGGACGCGTTCGAAGGCCTGCGGCTGATGGACGCGCTGATCGCCGTCAAGCGCGGCGTCCCCGGCGCCGTCCTGCCGGAGCTCAAGCAGCGCCGGGTGGCCAAGCGCGCCAGCGTCGTGGAGGAGGAGCCCGAGATCAACCTCGGGCAGATCCGCTCGGACGTGGCCGTGGACAACCCGATCCCGACGCCGCCGTTCTGGGGCAGCCGCGTCATCAAGGGCATCCCGCTCAAGGACTACGCGTCCTGGGTCGACGAGGGCGCGCTCTTCAAGGGCCAGTGGGGCCTGAAGGAGGCCCGCGCGGGCGGAGCGACGTACGAGGAGCTGGTGGAGACCGAGGGCCGGCCCCGGCTGCGCGGCCTGCTGGACCGGCTGCAGACCGACGGCCTGCTGGAAGCGGCCGTGGTCTACGGCTACTACCCGTGCGTCTCCAAGGGGGACGACCTGATCCTGCTCAACGACGACGGCAGCGAGCGCACCCGCTTCACCTTCCCGCGCCAGCGCCGGGGCCGCCGGCTGTGCCTGGCGGACTTCTTCCGCCCGGAGGACTCCGGCGAGATCGACGTCGTGGGTCTGCAGGTCGTGACGGTCGGCAACCGGATCGGGGAGGCGACGGCCGAGCTGTTCGCCGCCAACGCCTACCGTGAGTACATGGAGCTGCACGGACTGTCCGTCCAGCTCGCCGAGGCCATGGCCGAGTACTGGCACGCCCGGGTCCGCAGCGAGCTGGGCTTCGCCGGTGAGGACCCGAACGAGGTCGAGGACATGTTCGCCCTGAAGTACCGGGGCGCGCGCTTCTCGCTCGGCTACGGGGCCTGCCCCGAGCTGGAGGACCGGGCGAAGATCGCCGAGCTGCTGGAGCCCGAGCGGATCGGCGTGAAGCTGTCCGAGGAGTTCCAGCTGCACCCGGAGCAGTCCACCGACGCGATCGTCATTCACCACCCCGAGGCGAAGTACTTCAACGCCCGCTAAGCGTTCGCCAGCGACCCGACGTACACTGGACGGTCCGGCACAGGCCGGTCGCCGCACTCCGATCAGGAGTGTGTCGCGACCGGCCTTTGTGCCCCCCTGGCCCAGCTGAGGAGTGGTGCGCATGACCAGTAGCATTCCCGCCGTCGACACCCGTCCGGCCCAAGGCCGCGGGCTGCACGCCGTGCTCCTCGACATGGACGGCACCCTGGTCGACACCGAGGACATCTGGTGGGCCGCCGAGGTGGAGGTCTTCGCGGCCCTGGGCCACGCCCTGGACGGCGCACACCGTGCGATCGTGGTCGGCGGCCCGATGGCCCGCAGTCTGGGCCACCTGATGGCCGTCACGGGCACCGAGGTCACGCTGCCCGAGCTGTCCGCCGCGATCAACGCGCGCTTCGTCGAGCTGATCGCCCGGGGCGTGCCGCTGATGCCCGGCGCCCGGCGGCTGCTGACGGAGCTGGCGGCGCACCAGGTGCCCACCGCGCTGGTGTCCGCCTCGCACCGGCACATCATCGACTCGGTGCTGCGCACGCTCGGCGCGGAGCATTTCGCGTTCACCCTCGCCGGCGACGAGGTCGCCCGCACCAAGCCGTTCCCGGATCCGTATCTGCTCGCGGCCGCCCGGCTCGGCGCGGAGCCCGCCCGGTGCGTGGTCGTGGAGGACACCCCGACCGGGGTCGCCTCCGCCGAGGCGGCGGGCTGCCAGGTGGTCGCGGTGCCCTCGATCGTCCCGATCGAGGCGGCTCCGGGCCGCACGGTGGTGGGCTCGCTGGAGCAGCTGAGCGTGCCTTTTCTGCGCTCTCTGAATGCGACTGTTCACTGAGCGTATGCCGCTGAATAGCTTGGAAACTCTGGGCGCCCGGCTGCTCATTCCGCGTCACGAATGCGCTGGCTGAATTCCGCCCCGCTCCAATTTTTGGTCACGTGATTTTTGTCACCCCTCAGTTGGTCGACAGGTACGGACGCGCATGATCCGTTTGCGTGAAACGGGGCAACAAACGCGACGTTGTGTCCGGGTTGCGACACAGAGGGGCGGATCGTTCCATCGTCCGCATATCGGTACCTGCAGTGCCGTTATCGGGATGTGATTTTGCCTCAACTTCTCCGTGTTCTGGGCAAGGAGAGCGTTCCCACTAGTGTCCTGACTGGTCAATGCCGAATCGAGTGATCGGCATTTGAGCAAGGGGAATCACTAGATGTCACGTACTAAGCGTGTCGTCGCCGCAGCTGCCGTGGCCTTCCTGGCCGTCGGTGTGACCGCGTGCGGTGGCAACAAGGACAATTCGGCGTCCGGCAGCAAGGGCGCCGTCATCGTCGGGACCATCGACTCGGTGTCGTCACTCGACCCCGCAGGAGCGTACGACTACGGCTCCTGGGAGGTCATCGACAGCGTTTACCAGAAGGTGATGCGCTTCCCGACGGGCGGCACCAAGCCTGAGCCGGACGCCGCCAAGTCGTGTGCTTTCACCGACCCGAAGACCTACGCCTGCACCCTGCAGTCCGGTCTTCAGTTCTCCAACGGTGACAAGCTGACCTCGGCCAGCGTCAAGTTCTCGTTCGACCGCATGCTGAAGATCGCGGACCCGAACGGGCCGTCCAGCCTCTTCGGCACGCTGGAGTCGACCGAGGCCAAGGGCGCGGACCAGGTGATCTTTCACCTGAAGAGCGCCGACTCCACCTTCCCGTCGGTCCTCGCCACCGACGCCGGTGCGATCGTCGACGAGAAGACCTTCCCGGCCGACAAGCTCCTCGCGGGCACCAAGGTGATCGGCTCCGGCCCGTACACCCTGGACAAGTACACCGCGAAGCAGCAGGCGTCCTTCAAGGTCAACGCGAAGTACAGCGGCCCGGTCAAGGCGCAGAACAGCCAGTTCGTTCTGCAGTACTTCGCCGAGGCGTCCGCGCTGAAGGCGGCCGTCAAGGACGGCACCGTCAACGCGGCCTTCCGCACCCTGTCGCCCACCGACACCGCCGACCTGAAGAAGACCCAGGGCGTCAAGGTCGTCGAGGGCACGGGCACCGAGAAGCGCTACTTCGTCTTCCACGCGAAGGTGAAGCCGTCGGACCAGAAGGCGGTCCGCCAGGCCGTCGCGCAGGTCATCGACCGCGAGGGCATCGCGAAGGACGCCTACAACGGCACCGTCGCCCCGCTCTACTCGATGGTCGGCAACGGCATCGACGGTCACACCGACGCGTTCAAGGACAAGTACGGCGCTCCGGACAAGGCCAAGGCCGCCGCGATCCTGCAGGCCGCCGGCATCACCGCCCCGGTCGCGCTGTCCTACACCTGGACGCCGAGCCACTACGGTGCCGCGGCTGCCGACGAGGCCACCGCGATCAAGCGTCAGCTGGACGCCTCCGGCCTGTTCAACGTCAAGTTGAGCTCGACCGAGTGGCAGCAGTACCAGAAGGACGAGAAGGCGGGCAGCTACGCCTCGTACATGATCGGCTGGTTCCCTGACCTGCCGGACGCCGACAACGACGTGTCGCCGTTCCTCAGCAAGTCGCCGTTCCTGGGCACGGGTTACGACAACCCGGCGATCCAGGCGCTGCTGGTCAAGGAGCAGGGCTCCAACGACCCCAAGGTGCGCAACGAGGCCTTCGCCGAGATCCAGAAGATCGTCGCCGAGGACGCCCCGATCATCCCGGTCTGGCAGGGCAAGCAGACCGCTGTCGTGCGTGACGGTGTGACCGGCGTGGACAAGGCGCTGGACCCGACGATGTTCCGCTTCTACGAACTCTCGACGGGCAAGTGACGGCCGGCCCGCCCCCCCGCGGGGGA
>NZ_JAPVLS010000035.1:61078-76519 GCF_027158125.1 Streptomyces sp. H39-C1 | reverse complement strand
GCGGGGGAGTCTCTCCCCCGCGGGCCGGCCGCCACTCCGGCTAAGAAAGACACCCCTCCATGAGTAAGCAGTCCGGGTCGCTGCGCCGCTACATCCTCACCAGGATCGCGCTCGCAATCCCCATGGTTCTCATCCTGCTGGTCCTGGTCTTCGTCCTGATGCGGGTGGCCCCCGGTGACCCCATCTCGGCCTCCCAGGGCGGCAAGCTCAACGCGGCGGAACTCGCGGCGAGACGGCATGCCGCGGGCTTCGACGCCCCGATGTACCAGCAGTTCTGGGACTACCTGAAGTCCGTCGTCACCCTGAACTTCGGCACCACGTTCTCCGACCACCGCCAGGTGCGGGACATCATCATCGAGAACGGCGGCGCCACCCTCACCCTGACCTTCGGCGCCCTGGTCTTCGCGAGCGTCATCGGTATCCCGGTGGGCCTGCTCGCGGGCCGGCTGCGGGACAGCACGATCGACGTGGCGGGCCGGCTCTTCGGCATCCTCAGCTACGCCGTGCCGGTCATCGTCGCAGCGCCCATGCTGATGCTCGCCTTCGGCGCCACGTCCGGCCAGGCCTCCCCACTGGTGCAGCTGAACGTGCCGACGCAGACCCACATCCTCATCGTGGACGCCATGATCGTGGGCGACTGGGACGCGGTCGGCGACATCGCCAACCACCTGGTCCTGCCCTCGATCGCGCTGGGCCTGCTGATCGTCGGTGTCTTCATCCGCATGATCCGCATCAACCTCATCCAGTCGCTCCAGGGCGACTACATCGAGGCGGCCCGCGCCCGCGGCGTGAAGGAGACCGCCGTCGTCGGACGGCACGCCTTCCGCAACGCGATGGTCCCGGTGATCACCGTCCTCGGCCTCCAGGTCGCGATGCTGCTCAGCGGTGCGGTGCTCACCGAGCGAATCTTCACCTGGCCCGGTATCGGTCGCCAGCTCATCGACTACATCAACCAGCGCGACTACGTCGCCGTCCAGGGCATCGTCACCGTCTTCGCCCTCGTCGTCGTCGTGATCAGCATGCTGATCGACTTCATCAACGCGCTGATCGACCCGAGGGTGCGGTACTGATGGCCCAGACGACACTCCCCGCTCCGCTCGACCCGGAGATAACCCCCAGGGCTCCGGGTCCCGGAAAGTCCGTCCGCTTCGGCGGTCTGCGGCGCATCGTGATCGCGGTCCGGCAGGCCCACGGCGTGCCCAAGTTCATGCTGTGGACCGGCGCGATCCTCTCGCTGCTCTTCGTGCTGACCGCGATCTTCGCTCCGCTGATCGCCCCGTACGACTTCGACACGTACCAGTCCGGTGGCAAGACCTTCCCGAAGCAGGGCGCGCCGGACGGCGACCACTGGTTCGGCACCACCGTGCAGAGCCTGGACGTGGTCTCCAGGACCGTCTACGGCGCCCGCACCGCGCTGGAGGTGATGGTCCTCGCCGTCGTCTTCTCGCTCATCCTGGGGGTCCTCCTGGGCCTCCTGGCGGGTTACTTCGGCGGCTGGCTCGACCGCATCCTGGTGCTGGTGATGGACGCGCTCTTCGCGTTCCCCTACCTGCTGCTCGCCATCGTGGCCGGCTTCGTCTTCGCCAGCATCACCGGCGGGGGCGTGGTGACCGCCGCGCTGTCGATCACCGTGGTCTACATCCCGCAGTACTTCCGGGTGGTCCGCGCCTCGGCGCTCTCCGCCCGTGAGGCCACCTTCGTGGAGGCGGCCCGCGCGATGGGCGCCAAGCCCTCCGTGGTGATCCGCAAGTACCTGTTCGGCAACGTCATCCAGTCGGTGCCCGTCATCGGCACGATGAACGCCGCCGACGCCATCGGCACGCTGGCCGGCCTGGGCTTCCTGGGCCTCGGCATCCAGCCCACCGACGCCGCCGAGTGGGGCTACGACCTCGACCGCGCGATCAGCGACGTCAACGCCGGAATGTGGTGGACCTGCCTCTACCCGAGCATCGCCATGGTGATCGCCATCCTCGGCTTCACGCTGCTCGGCGAGGGCCTCAACGACGTCCTCAACCCGACCATGCGCCGCCGCCGCATCACCAAGGTGGCGCTGCCCGCGCTCAGCCGCCGCCGAGTCGTCACCGCGGAGACCGCGAAGACCGCGGCGACCGCGGAATCCGCAGCAATCGCAGCTACCGCAGCAACCGCAGAAGAAGGGGAGGCCGCGAAATGACCGAACCTGTCCTTTCCGTACGCGACCTGCGCGTCTGGTACGGCACCGAACGCGGACCGGTCCGCGCCGTCGACGGCGTCAGCTTCGACGTACGCCCCGGCGAGACGCTCGGCCTGGTCGGCGAGTCCGGCTGTGGCAAGTCCACCCTCGGCCGCGGTGTGCTGGGCCTGGCGCCCACCGTCGCCTCCGTCGACGGTGAAGTGATCCTGAACAGCAAGGGGGGCAAGGGCCGCAACCTGGTGGGCCTGCCCGCCAAGGAGCTGCAGAAGCTCCGCGGCCCGGACCTCGGGCTGATCTTCCAGGAGCCGATGACCCGGCTGAACCCGCTGATGCGGATCTCCCAGCACTTCGAGGAGGCCCTGCACACGCACCACAAGGACCTCTCGAAGAACGAGCTGCGCGAGCGCGCCATCGAGGCGCTGCGCGGTATGGGCATCCCGGCCAGCCGGTACGAGAGCTACCCCCACGAGTTCTCGGGCGGTATGCGCCAGCGCATCATGATCGCGCTCGCCCTCGTGCTGCGCCCGGCGTTCATCGTCGCGGACGAGCCCACGACGGCGCTCGATGTCCTCGTCGAGGCACAGATCATCAAGATCCTTGCCGATCTGCGCAAGAACTTCGACACATCCCTTGTGCTGATCACCCACAATCTCGGTATCGTCGCCGAAGCGTGTGACCGGGTCGCGGTGATGTACGCGGGCCATATCGTCGAACAGGGCGATGCCCGCGAAGTGTTCGCGAACCCGCAGCACCCGTACACCAAGGAGCTGCTCCGCTCCACGATCTCGCTCTCCACCACCGGACTGCACTTCATCCCGGGTAGCCCCCCGGACCTGGTGCACCCCCCGGAGGGCTGCCGGTTCAGCCCGCGCTGCCCGGTGGCGATGCAGGGATGCGCGAAGGTGGAGCCGCCCGAGGTGGTACTGCCGTCCGGCGTGCACAGCGTCTGCTGGCAGCAGGCGATCGAGGTCGACCCCTCGATGGCCGACGAGTTGGGAACGGGTGGGCGCGAGCCGCTCGCCGCCGTGAAGGAGATCAGCGTTGCTGACGAAGCCTGATACAGAAGCGAGCGGTGTCGTAGCTCTCGACGACCGCGAGACCCTCGTCGAGATGCATGACCTCGAGGTCCACTTCGGCATGCGGGGCAACGTCTTCGGCCGGCTCGCCGGCAAGGCGGCGGGCGCGGTCAAGGCCGTCGACGGGGTGAACCTGAAGCTGCGCAAGGGCGAGGTGCTCGGCCTGGTCGGCGAGTCCGGCTCGGGCAAGACCACCCTCGGCCGGACCCTGCTGGGCATGAACCGGGCCACCGGCGGCACCATCCGCTACCGGGGCGAGGACATCACCGAGTTCGGCGAGCGCAAGATGCGGCCGCTGCGCCGCAAGCTGCAGATGGTCTTCCAGGACCCGCACGCCTCGCTCAACCCGGCGATGGACATCCGCACCGCCGTCGGCCACCCGCTGCGCATCCACAACCTGGTGAGCAGCGACGCGGAGTACGACGCCAAGGTCACCGACGCCCTGGAGCGGGTCGGCCTGACCCCTCCCGAGCGGTACCTGACGAAGTTCCCCGGCGACCTGTCCGGCGGCCAGAAGCAGCGGGCCGTGCTGGCCCGCGCGATCATCGCCGAGCCGGAGCTCCTCGTCGCCGACGAGCCGATCTCCATGCTCGACATGAGCGTCCGCGCCAAGATCCTGCAGCTGATGCTGGACCTCAAGCGGGACCTGGACCTGACGTACGTCTATGTGACGCACGATCTGGCCAGCGCGAAGTTCTTCTGCGACACCATCGCGATCATGTACCTCGGCCGGATCGTCGAGTACGGGCCCACCGCTGAGGTCTTCGCCGACCCCAAGCACCCGTACACCAAGGCGCTGCTGGCGGCGATCCCCGAGCCCGACCCGACGCTCGCCGTCGAGCGCGAGCTGCTGCGCGGTGAGATTCCGGACGCGGCCAAGCCGCCGCTCGGTTGTTCCTTCCACCCCCGCTGCCCCGTCGCCCTGGCCGGCTGCGGCTGGGAGGCCCGCGACCTGCGTGGCCTGCTGGACCGCCGGTGGCTGGAACTGCCGCCGGCGGAGGCGGGCAAGGAAAGGGCGCTCTTCGGCGATCTTGACGCGCTCTCCGAATCCGGGGTCACTTCCGCCGCAGTCACCCCCGGCAGGGGGCACAGCGCGGAAGATGTGCTGGAATACCTCCGCCGACTCCGTGAGGAGGCCTCGGCGGCCGAGCCGCGCGAGCCCTTCTGGCGGGGCGTGATCACCATGCACGCAGAAGGCGGCCGGGCCGTGGTGGAGTTCTCGCCATCACAGGACCCGCGGCTCAACCTGCTGCCGGAAACGGACGTCCAAGTGGCCTGCCACCTGTACCCCGGCTCCGGCGGATAACCGCATCATCACCTACACGGTGGCGGGCGGCGCAGGCGTCGCGTCGCCCGCCCGGGAACGGCCAAGGATCGACTGAGCACGGAAAGACCAAAGGGAGAACGACGAGGATGAACCGTAAGCTACTGGTGCCGGCGATGCTTCTCGGCGTCGTCGCACCCGCCCTCGCCGGTTGCGGCGGATCGGGCAGTGGCGGTGACAGCAGCGGTAAACCCATCGTCGTCGGGACCACGGACAGCATCAAGCTGACCAAGGAGAACCCGTCACCCTTGGATCCGGCGACGTCGTACGACAGCGCCACGTGGAACGTCTTCTACAACACCTTCCAGATGCTGCTGCGCTACCCGCGCAGCGGTACCAACCCGGAACCCGACGCCGCGGAGAAGTGCGGCTTCACCGACCTGGTCGGGCAGGTGTACCAGTGCACGCTCCGCAAGGGGCTCAGTTTCTCCAACGGTCACGCGCTGACGGCCGAGGACGTCAAGTTCTCGGTCGACCGCATGTTGAAGATCAACAGTGACAACGGTCCCGCGTCGCTGATCTCCGGCGTCGCCACCGTGCAGGCGCCCGACGAGAAGACGGTGGTCTTCCGCCTCAAGGCGCCGGACTCCACCTTCCCGCTCAAGCTGGCCACGCCCGCCGCCGCGATCCTGGACAGCCAGGTCTACCCCGCGGACAAGCCGTACGACGGCTTCAAGATCGTCGGCTCCGGCCCTTACACGCTGGACGACTTCAAGCAGGACGACAAGGCCGTCTTCTCCAGGAACGCGAACTACCAGGGCACGCTGAAGCTGAACAACAGCAAGGTGGAGCTGCGGATGTTCACGTCCGCGGACACGATGGAGGCCGAGCTCAAGAAGGGCACGGTCGACGTCGCCACCCGCACCATGCGGCCCGACCAGATCAACCGGCTGCTCAAGGCCGGCGACGGCGAGAACGTCAAGCTCACCGAAGCGGCCGGCACCGAGGCCCGCTACCTGTTCTTCGACACCACGGACCCGGCGGTGCGGCCCAAGGCCGTCCGCCAGGCCGTCGCCCAGATCCTGGACCGCCAGGCGCTGACCCGTGATGTCTTCCAGCGGACCGCCGATCCGCTGTACTCGCCCGTCCCGGTGGGCATCACCGGGCACGCCAACTCCTTCTTCAAGACCTACGGCGACCCGAGCGTGACCAAGGCCAAGGCGCTGCTGCACCAGGCCGGGATCGACGACAAGGTCGCGTTCGACTACTGGTACCGCAAGGACCTCGCCGGCTCCAGCAACAAGGAGGAGGCCGAGGCGATCAAGGCTCAGCTCGACGCGAGCGGCCTGTTCGACGTCACGCTCAAGAGCGAGGAGTGGAACGTCTTCCTCACCGAGGTGAAGAAGCACAAGTACGCCGCCTACGCTCTGAGCTGGCTGCCCGACTTCCCGGACCCGGACAACTACATCGCGCCGTTCTTCGACAAGGGCAACTTCCTGAAGCTGCCCTACCAGAGCGACATCATCCAGCGCCAGGTGATCCCGCAGACCCGACAGCAGTCCCAGCGCAGCGCCACCATCAGTGATTTCGAGACCGCTCAGAAGATCATCGCCCAGGACGTGCCGATGCTGCCGCTGTGGCAGGGCAAGCAGTACATCGCTGCCCGCAGTGACATCACCGGTGTGGAATGGGCGCTCAACTCCTCCACCACCACCCAGTTCTGGGAGCTCGGGCGGGGCGTGACGAGTTGATCAGCACATACAAGGGAGAACGTCGAGGATGAATCGCAAGCTGCTCGCGCTGCCGATAGTCGTGGGTCTGATGACGCCCGTACTCGCCGGTTGTGGATCCGGCAGTGGCAGCGGGGACGACGGCAAGGCGATCGTCTTCGGCACCACCGACGAGTTCCACATCACGCCGCAGGCGCCGGCCCCGCTCGACCCCGTCACGGGCTACGACATCCAGTCCTGGAACGTCTTCTACAACACGTTCCAGACGCTGCTGCGCTACCCCCGCAGCGGTACCGACCCGGAGCCCGAGGCCGCCAAGGAGTGCCACTTCACCGACGGACTCGGCGAGCAGTACCGCTGCACCCTGCGGGACGGCCTCGAGTTCTCCAACGGGCACGCGCTCACGTCCAAGGACGTGAAGTTCTCCATCGACCGCATGCTCGCGATCAAGGACGAGAACGGCCCGTACAGCCTTCTGACCAACGTGGACAAGGTCGAGACGCCGGACGACGCCACGGTCGTCTTCCATCTCAAGGACCCCGACGCCACCTTCCCGTACAAGCTGGCCACGCCCGCCGCGGCGATCGTGGACAGCGAGGTGTACGACGCGAAGAAGCAGCACCCCGGCTTCGACATCATGGGTTCCGGCCCGTACCAGCTGGACTCCTTCAAGGAGGGCGACTCGGCCGTCTTCACGAAGAACCCGCACTACAAGGGCACGATCAAGCTGAACAACAGCAAGATCGAGCTCAAGTTCTTCAAGAACTCCACGG
Organism: Streptomyces sp. H39-C1; assembly: GCF_027158125.1. Taxonomy (NCBI): domain Bacteria; kingdom Bacillati; phylum Actinomycetota; class Actinomycetes; order Kitasatosporales; family Streptomycetaceae; genus Streptomyces; species Streptomyces sp. H39-C1. The sequence goes on along the minus strand of NZ_JAPVLS010000035.1, from coordinate 69,503 downwards.
ACATGGAGAAGGCGCTCAAGGCCGGTGACATCGACGTCATGAACCGGACGATGACGCCCGACCAGCTGAACAGCCTCAACATCAGCACCGACAGCAACGTCAAGCTGACCGAGACGGCCGGCACCGAGATCCGCTACCTGGTCTTCAACACGGCCGACCCGGTCGTGAAGCAGAAGGCGGTCCGCGAGGCCTTCGCCCAGATCGTGGACCGGCAGGCCATCACGCGCGACGTCTACAAGCGCACCACCGAGCCGTTGTACTCGATGGTCCCGGCCGGCATCACCGCCCACGCCACCTCGTTCTACAACTCCTACGGCGAGCCGAGCGTGCCGAAGGCCCGTAAGACGCTCAAGGACGCCAACATCACCACGCCGGTCGAGCTGACGCTCTCGTACACGACCGAGCACTACGGCGAGGCGACCAAGGCGGAGTTCGAGCTGCTCAAGAAGCAGCTGGACGCCAGCGGGCTGTTCAAGATCAAGCTGCAGCCGGTGGCCGACTGGCACACGTACACCGACGGCGGGCGCAAGCACCAGTACCAGGTGTACGGGATGGGCTGGTTCCCCGACTTCCCGGACCCGGACAACTACGTCGCGCCGTTCCTCGGCAAGGACAACTTCCTGGAGCTGGCGTACGCGAACCCGCTGATCCAGGGCCAGCTGATCAACTCCACCCGGCAGAAGACGCAGCGCAGCGCGACCTTCCCGGACTTCACCCAGATGCAGAACATCATCGCCACCGATGTGCCGATGCTGCCGCTGTGGCAGGGCAAGCAGTACCTCGCCGCCCGCAGCGACATCACGGGCACCGAATGGACCCTCAACGCGTCCTCCACGACCCAGTTCTGGGAGCTGGGACGAGGTGTGACGGGCTGACAACGGGCTGATCAGGACACTGGAACGGGCCCGGACGACACTGTCGTCCGGGCCCGTTCCAGTGTGCCGGGGCGACCGGGGTTGACCTTGTCCCTGGGGCAGACCACAGCATCGGGGCAGCCGGGCACACCGCCCGGCACGAGGAGGCGAGCACGGTGCTGCTGACGATCGGGGAGTTCGGACACGCGTCCGGCCTGTCGCCGAAGGCGCTGCGGCTGTACGACGAACTCGGACTGCTGCCGCCCGCCCGCGTCGACCCGCTGACCGGCTACCGGTTCTACGATCCGGCGCAGTTGGAACGGGCCGGGCTGGTGGCCTGGCTCCGCCGGCTCGGCATGCCGCTGGCCCGGATCCGGGTGGTGTGCGACCTGGCGCCGGCCGCGGCGGCGGAGGCCGTCGCCGCGTTCTGGGCACAGGTCGAGTCCGACACCGACGCCCGGCGGGACCTCGCGACCTTCCTCGTCGACCACCTGTCACGGAAGGACACCGTCATGGAACGCACCGGAGCAGCTCTGGCGATCCGCTATGCCGCGCTCACCGACACCGGTCTGATCCGCGAGAGCAACCAGGACGCGGCCTACGCCGACGCCCGGCTGCTCGCCGTCGCCGACGGATTCGGCGCCGGCGGGGCGCCCGCGAGCGCCGCCGCCATCGACGCGCTCAAGCGCCTCGACCTCGCCGACAGCACCCGCACCGGCACCACGAGCCCCGGCGTCCCCGCCGGCGGTCTCCTCAACGCCCTCGAGAACGCCGTGCAGGAGGCCAACGAGGCGGTGCGGGGCCTCGCCGGGCCCGACGGCGCGCTCCAGGGGCCGGGCACGACCCTGACGGCCATGCTGTGGACCGGATCGCAGCTCGCCCTCGTCCACATCGGCGACTCCCGCGCCTATCTGCTGCGCGGCGGCGAGCTCTTCCAGATCACCCACGACCACACCCTCGTGCAGTCGATGGTCGACGACGGCCGCATCAGCGCGGGAGAGGCGGCGTCGCACCCCCAGCGGATGCTGCTGCTGCGGGCCCTCGACGGCGGCGACGCGTCCACCGCCGATCTGCGCCTGCACGACGCCCTCCCCGGCGACCGCTATCTGCTGTGCTCCGACGGCCTGACCACCGTGGTGCCGGGCCCGGAGATCCAGCGGGTGCTCGCCTCGGTCACCGACCCCGAGCAGGCCGTCCGCGAGCTGATCGCGCTGGCCAACGCGGGCGGCGGGCCCGACAACGTCAGCTGCGCCGTCGCGGACGTCGTCGAAGCGGCCGCCGGGCCGGCCCGTTAGGCGCTGCGGGGCCGGGTACCGCAGGGCCGGTACACCCCGCCGGCGATGAGTTCTGCCCGGCCGGCAGGTCTGTCGTAGGAGAACCCACGACAGGAGGCCGACGTTGAGCGCAGCCGACGAGGCGCCGGAGCGGGCCGGACGGCAGCCGGAGCAGGGCCCGGACGGGGTCGTCTGGGTCCTGGCCGGCCCGCTCACCCGCGCCGGCATACCCGAGCTGTGCGCATGCCTGCGGGACCGGCTGCGCGGCGGGGAACCGGGCTGGGTCACCTGCGACGTGGCCGCGCTCACCGACCCGGACGCGGTCACCGTCGAAGCCCTGGCCCGGCTGCAGCTCACCGCCCGGCGGCTCGGCAGCCGGATAAGGCTGCGGAACGCCGGCGGGCGGCTGCGCGGGCTGCTGGCCCTGGCGGGGCTGCGGGACGTGCTTCCCCTGGAGCCGGGGTTACGGCTCCAGCCGGGGAGGCAGGCCGAACAGCGGAAACAGGTGCGCGGTGTCGAGGAACGAGTTGATCCCGGTGATCCGGTCCCCTGAGATCTCGATGACCTGCAGCGCCCACGGCTCGTGGCCGCCGTCGGAAGCGGGCCGGTACTGGCCGAACGCCGGTGAGCCGTTCGCCGTGACCGGCAGCAGCCGCGAGCCCGCGCAGCCTATGCCGGTGCCGAGCATCCAGCCGCGGATGTCCGCGGGGCCGCGGAACCACAGCTCGTACGGCGGCATCGACAGCGTCGCGTCCTCCCGCAGCAGAGAGGTGAGCGAGTCCAGGTCGTAGCGCTCGAAGGCGTCGACGTAGCGGGCCAGCAGGGCGCGCTGCGTCTCGTCCATCGGCCGGGCCGGGTCGCTGGCGGTGACATCACTGGCGGCCAGTGCCGAACGGGCCCGCTGCAGCGCGCTGTTGACCGACGCCACCGTCGTGTCGAGCAGTTCGGCGACCTCGCTCGCCTTCCACGCGAGCACCTCCCGCAGGATCAGCACCGCGCGCTGCCGGGGCGCCAGGTGCTGCAGCGCGGCGACGAACGCCAGCCGGACCGAATCGCGCTGGGCGGCCACCTCGGCCGGATCGCCGCCCGAGGGCAGCATCCGGCCGTCGGGCATCGGCTCGATCCACGTCGCCTCCGGCAGCGCCGGGGTCAACGGGGACGAGGACGAGACGGGGGACGCGAGATCCATCGGGCGGGCCCGGCGCTCGCGCGCCTTGAGCATGTCCAGACAGACGTTGGTGGCGATGCGGTACAGCCACGACCGCAGCGACGCCCGGCCCTCGAACCGGTCGAAGCCGCGCCACGCCCGCACCAGGGTCTCTTGGACGGCGTCCTCCGACTCGAACGCCGATCCCAGCATCCGGTAGCAGTAGCCCGTCAGCTCCACCCGGTGCCGCTCTAGCTGCAGCTCCGAAGCCACACCGTCCATTGCCGCGAGATCACTCATCGAGGGCCCCTTGTCGACCGTCGGCCGTCAGCTCCAGCCGTCCCGGTCATCCTAGGCGGGGGGTGTGACAGCGCGCCCGGGATCGCTCGGACCACGCCGGGTTCTGTCCTCAACCGGAAGATCCCGGGCCAGCAGGTCCATCATGAGACCGTCGTGCCACGTTCCGTCGGGGCCGCGCTCGTAGTCGCGCATGATGCCGACCGGCCGGAATCCCACCTTGGTGTAGCAGCGGATGGCAGCGGTGTTGTCGGCCGCCGGATCGATGATCAGCCGGTGGTGCCCGTGATCGGCGATCAGATGCCCGGCGAGGGTCCGCACGGCGTCGGTGCCCAGCCCGCGGCCGTGGCAGGCGGGGTCGAGGTAGATGTCGATGTTCGCGTGCCGGTAGTCGGGCTCCTCCTCGGCGCCCCACTGGATCGCGCCCACCACCCGGCCCTCGTGCTCGATGACGAAGACCTCGGTGTCCGGCTCGGCGAAGTCCTCGGCGACGGAGGCGGCCATCCGCTCCCGGTCACCGTGCCACCGTTCGTAGACCTCCGGGGTCGAGCGGATCGCGGCGAGCGCGGGAATGTCGGCGGCGGTGGCCGGACGCAGCGTGACCGACGCGCCGTGGAGAGTGGTCTGCATGCCGGGGACGTTACCGACCCGGCGGCGCGGCCACGACGCCCACCGCGGCCGCTCAGCCGGCTCCGGGGCGCACCAGCCCGCTTTCGTACGCGTACACCGCCGCCTGGACGCGGTCGCGCAGGCCCAGCTTGGTCAGCACATGCCCGACGTGGGTCTTCACGGTCGTCTCGCTGACGAACAGCTCCGCCGCGATCTCCGCGTTCGACAGCCCCCGCGCGACCAGCTTCAGCACCTCGACCTCGCGCTCGGTGAGGGTGTGCAGCGGCTGCGGCACGGACTCCTCGCCGGAGGGGAGCCGTCCCGCGTACTTGTCCAGCAGCCGGCGGGTGATGCTGGGCGCGAGCATGGCCTCGCCCGCCGCGACCACCCGGATCGCCTGCACCAGCTCGGCGGCCGGCGCGTCCTTGAGCAGGAAACCGCTGGCACCGGCGCGCAGCGCCTCGACCACGTACTCGTCCAGGTCGAAGGTGGTCAGCACAAGGACTTTCGCCGGTCCGTCCCGCCCGGGTCCGGTGATCTGGCGGGTCGCCTCGACCCCGTCCATCCGCGGCATCCGGATGTCCATCAGCACCACGTCGGGCTGCAGCGCCCGCACCTGGTCCAGAGCCTGCTGGCCGTCCCCGGCCTCACCGATCACGGCAAGGTCCGGCTCGGCCTCCAGAATCATGCGGAAGCCGGTACGCAGCAGCGGCTGGTCGTCCACCAGTAGGACGCGAATCGCCACAAGATCTCCCTCGTCGTTGCCGGACCCGCCCCATTCTTGCCTAGATCACGTCGTCACCGGACGGCGCGGGGCCCGGGAGCGGCAGCGGATAGGGCGGGGGAGTGCCCCCGAACTCCGGACAGACCGCCTGGTGGTCGCACCAGCCGCAGAGCTTGGTCCGCCGCGGCAGCCACTCGCCGGTCGCCGTGGCCTCGCGGATCGCGTCCCACAGCGCCAGCAGCTTGCGCTCCACGCTCAGCAGGTCCGCTTCCGACGGGTCGTACATGATCACGTCGCCGCTGCCCAGATAGACCAGCTGCAGCCGGCGCGGCACCACCCCGCGCAGCCGCCACAGCACCAGCGCGTAGAACTTCATCTGGAACAGCGCCTCGCCGGCGTACTCCGGGCGGGGCGCCTTGCCGGTCTTGTAGTCGACCACCCGCAGATCGCCGGACGGCGCCACATCGAGCCGGTCGACGTACCCGCGCAGCGTCAGCCCCGAGTCCAGCACCGTCTCCACGTACAGCTCCCGCTCGGCGGGCTCCAGCCGCGTCGGGTCCTCCAGCGTGAACCAGCGGTCGACGAGCTGCTCGGCGCTCTCCAGCCACCGGGTGAGGCCGGGTCCGTCCGCCACCTCGAAGAGCTGGGCCAGCTCGGGCCGGGCGGCCAGCAGCTTCTCCCACTCGCCCGGAACCATCGAACGGGCGCGGTCCGCCGTACGCTCGACAGCGGGGGAGTCGAAGAGCCGTTCGAGCACCGCGTGCACCACGGTGCCCCGGGTGGCCGCCTCGCTCGGCTTCTCCGGCAACTTGTCGATCACCCGCAACCGGTACAGCAGAGGACACCGCATGAAGTCCGACGCCCGTGACGGGGAGAGCGACGACGGTGGCCGGGGAGGGATGTCTGAGGTGCTGGTGCCCATGGCAGACGACCCTACGGCCTCCCGCCGACAGCCGGTGTCGGCCGCGGACCACCGGGCAATACCATCGATGGCAGAGCCCCTCGCATTGCAAGATCAATTCAGCCGGTGCGAGGGTTCACACATGAACGAGGGGAACCAGTGAGCGAGAGCGGGCAGCCGCCGTCCCAAGGCACGCAGGCCCAGCCGGGGAACGGTCAGAAGAAGAGCCCGCGCGAAGCCGGCGGCGGCATCCTCATGGGCCGCATCTTCGGCGTGCCCGTCTACGTCGCTCCCAGCTGGTTCCTGGTCGCGGCCCTCATCACCTGGGTCTTCGGCGGCCAGCTCGACAAGGTGCTGCCCGAACTCGGCAACATCCGCTACCTCGTCTCGCTCTTCTTCGCCGTCGCCTTCTACGCCTCGGTGCTCATCCACGAGCTCGCGCACACCGTCGCCGCCCTGCGCTTCGACCTTCCCGTGCGCCGTATCCAGCTGCAGTTCTTCGGCGGTGTCTCGGAGATCGAGAAGGAGTCCGAGACCCCCGGCCGGGAGTTCGTCCTCGCCTTCGTCGGCCCGCTGCTCTCCCTGGTGCTGGCCGGTGTCTTCTACGGCGGCATGCAGGTCGTCGAGCCCGGCACCGTCCCCGGGGTGCTGCTCGCCGGCCTCATGATCAGCAACCTGATCGTCGCGGTGTTCAACCTGCTGCCGGGCCTCCCGCTGGACGGCGGCCGGATGCTCCGGGCCGTCGTCTGGAAGATCACCGGCAAGCCGATGAGCGGCACGGTCGCCGCCGCCTGGACCGGCCGTGCGCTGGCCATCGCCGTCCTCGGACTGCCCCTGCTCACGTACGACAACACCGCCGACAGCAGCGGGTTCGACTCGCTCACCGACGCCCTGCTCGCCGCGATCCTGGCCGCCATCATCTGGACCGGCGCCGGGAACAGCCTGCGCATGGCCCGGCTGCGCGAACGCCTCCCCGACCTGCGGGCCCGCACCCTCACCCGGCGCGCCGTGCCCGTCAGCTCCGACACCCCGCTGTCCGAGGCACTGCGCCGCGCCAACGAGGCGGGCGCCCGTGCCCTGGTCGTCGTGGACGGCCAGGGGGACCCGACCGCGGTCGTCCGCGAGGCCGCCATCGTCGGCATCCCCGAGCACCGCCGCCCCTGGGTCGCGGTCAGCGGCCTGGCCCAGGACCTCAAGCCGGGCATGCGGGTCTCGACGGAACTGGCGGGCGAGGACCTGCTCGACACCCTGCGGGCGACGCCGTCGACGGAGTACCTGGTCGTCGAGCCGACGGGCGAGATCTACGGAGTGCTGTCCACGGCGGACGTGGAGAAGGCCTTCCTGGCCGCGATGGCCAGGCCCGCTTCTTAGGGGCTCGGATCGCCTCCGGGGCGCTACAGCCGCTCCATGGGTCCCCCCGGACGGGGTTCGGGGGAGGCCGACCGTGCTCGATCGCTCGTACCTCACGATCTCCGCGCGCTCTCCCGTTCGACAGCGACGCGCCCCTTCGGCTCACCCGCCCTGGCGAACCGAGCCCCAAAAAAGCCAGCTACGCTGTTCACATGTCCGAACCGACCGGTGCCGCCCGCCGTCGCGGCCCATTCCAAGTCGGGGACCAGGTCCAGCTCACCGACCCCAAGGGACGCCACTACACCTTCACGCTCGAAGCCGGAAAGCAGTTCCACACCCACAAGGGCGCTTTCCAGCACGACGAGTTGATCGGTGCTCCCGAAGGAAGTGTTGTCCGTACCACGGGGAACGTCGCCTACCTGGCGCTGCGTCCCCTGCTCCCCGACTATGTCCTGTCCATGCCACGCGGTGCCGCCGTGGTCTACCCCAAGGACGCGGGGCAGATCCTGGCGATGGCCGACATCTTCCCCGGCGCCCGGGTCGTCGAAGCGGGAGTCGGATCAGGCTCGCTCAGCAGCTTCCTGCTGCGCGCCGTCGGCGACCAGGGCATGCTGCACTCCTACGAGCGCCGCGCCGACTTCGCCGAGATCGCCACCCAGAACGTCCAGCGCTACTTCGGCGGGGAACACCCCGCCTGGCAGCTGACCGTCGGCGACCTCCAGGACCATCTGTCCGACACCGATGTCGACCGCGTCATTCTGGACATGCTCGCCCCTTGGGAATGCCTCGACGCCGTCTCGAAGGCGCTCGTCCCCGGCGGCATCCTGTGCTGCTACGTCGCCACCACCACGCAGATGGCCCGCACCGTCGAGTCCATCCGTGAGCACGGCACCTTCAACGAGCCCGCGGCCTGGGAGACCATGGTCCGCAACTGGCACGTCGAGGGTCTCGCGGTCCGTCCCGACCACCGCATGATCGGGCACACCGGCTTCCTGCTCACCGCCCGCCGGCTCGCCGACGGCGTGGAGCCGCCGATGCGCCGCCGCCGGCCCTCCAAGGGTTCGTACGGCGAGGACTACACCGGCCCCGGCAGCGAAAGCGGGGGCAAGCACGCGCCCGCCGCCTCGGCAGAGCCCGCTGAGGTGACTGCCGCCGAGACGCCCGCCGTCGAGGCGCCGGCCGCCCCCGAGGCGCCCGCCGAGTAGTACCGGGCCCACCGCCCCGCCGAGAGCCCGCCGAGAGCAACGGAAGGCGCCGGTGCCCGCACCC
>NZ_JAPVLS010000035.1:0-61068 GCF_027158125.1 Streptomyces sp. H39-C1 | reverse complement strand
ACGGTAGGGCGCCGGGGCGGTAACCCCCGCAGGGGTGCGGGCACCGGCGCCTCCCGCATTTCCGCTGTCCCGGTACTCCCGGCCGCACCTGCTGTTCCACCCGAGTGTGACGTGTGGCACCATGCTGGCCACCCCCCTCGAACGAACTCCCCAGGAGCCAGGCGAGTGCAGCCCTCCGCAGGACCGGCCCTTCCGCATACCCGAGCCCGCTCGGTGCACTGGATCTCCACCGCCGCGCTGCTCGGCGCGATCATCGGCGCCGGCGCCCTCGTCCAGCCCGCCGATGCCTCCACGCACGCCTCCCAGGCCACCCCACGGCCCGCACCGGACCCGAAGGCGGCCGTGTACCCGCTCGACTGCGCGGGGGCCCCGGTGGACGTCGTCAGCCGCGTCTCGGGGGATCTGGACCAGGACGGCAGGCCCGAGACCGTCGTCGTCGTGCACTGCCCGGCCGAGGCGGGCACCCCGCCGACCGGCGTCTTCGTCCTGACGGCCGGCGCGGCGCCGGGCAGCGCGCCGCGCATCGTCGCCACGCTGGTCGATCCGGCGGAGGAGCGCAGCATCACCGGCTTCGGGCTCCAGGGCCGCACCATCAGGGCGACGGTCCTCGGGTACTCCAGCGACACCACGCCGCGCTGCTGCCCGGACCAGAAGCGCGCGTACACCTGGCAGTGGCGGGCCGGGCGGTACTACGCCACGCCGGGTGCGCTCGCGAACAGCGTCTGAGCCGTCACCCGGCGCTGCCGGCCGTCACCGGCCGCCCGCCGGTTGTCACCCGGCGTCGGGACCGAACACCTCGACCCGATCGGTGACGCGGCGGACATGGATGCAGTCGCCGGGGCACTCCTTGGCCGAATCCACCACATCGGTGAGCATCGTCAGCGGAACCGGCGCCGTGGCGCCCGGCGCCTGCCGCAGCTCGTCGTCGTGGCCCTTGACGTACGCCAGCCCGTCGATGTCGAGCTCGAACACCTCCGGCGCGTACTGCACACAGATCCCGTCGCCGGTGCACAAGTCCTGGTCGATCCAGACTTCCAGCTCTTCCGCGCCGGCCTCGGACACGTCACTCACGGGGTACCTCGCCTGCCGTTCATGGATCGGCCCGGACACGGACCGCAACAGTCCCTGACGGGTGTTGACCGAACCGACGATACAACCGGCCGCTTTCCGATGTTGATCCGTGGGTATCCCCCTGGCGTGAGGACGTACGCAAGGGTGAAGATCGGACACACCCCGACCGTCTTTGTGATCTAGGGGTTTCAACCCCCACCGGCCCAGGTAGGGTCTGGAAACGTCCAGCTCCCCTTGGAGGAGGTGAGGACCGTGGCGGCCCACGACGACGACATCACCCGTGGCGGCCGACCCGCTCGTGGTTCAGAAGACACCGCGAGCCAGGTCGCCTTTCTTGAGCAGGAAATCGCCGTCCTGCGACGTAAGCTCGCCGACTCTCCGCGTCACACGAGGATTCTCGAAGAGCGGATCGTCGAGCTGCAGACCAACCTGGCAGGCGTGTCCGCTCAGAATGAGCGGTTCGCGAACACTCTCCGCGAGGCCCGCGACCAGATCGTGGCCCTCAAGGAAGAAGTGGACAGGCTCGCACAGCCTCCTGCCGGTTTCGGCGTCTTTCTGCAGGCGAACGAGGACGGAACGGCGGACATCTTCACCGGCGGCCGAAAGCTGCGGGTGAACGTCAGCCCCTCCGTCGAACTTGAAGACCTCCGGCGAGGTCAGGAACTCATGCTCAATGAAGCGCTCAATGTGGTCGAGGCCATGAAGTACGAGCGCGTCGGCGACATCGTCACCCTCAAGGAGATCCTTGAGGACGGCGAACGAGCCCTGGTCGTCGGACACACCGATGAGGAGAGGGTGGTGTGGCTCGCCGAGCCACTCCTGGACGGCGCTCTCCGCGTAGGCGACGCACTTCTGCTGGAGCCCCGCTCCGGCTACGTGTACGAGAGGGTCCCCAAGAGCGAGGTCGAGGACCTCGTACTCGAAGAGGTCCCTGACATCGACTACCAGCAGATCGGCGGCCTCGCCGGTCAGATCGAGCAGATCCGGGACGCGGTCGAACTCCCGTATCTGCACGCGGATCTGTTCAAGGAGTACGAGCTGCGCCCGCCCAAGGGCGTGCTGCTCTACGGCCCCCCCGGCTGCGGAAAGACCCTCATCGCCAAGGCAGTGGCCAACTCCCTTGCCAAGAAGGTCGCCGAAGTCACGGGACAGCCGCAGGGGAAGAGCTACTTCCTGAACATCAAGGGTCCCGAACTCCTCAACAAGTACGTCGGTGAGACCGAGCGTCAGATCCGCCTGGTCTTCCAGCGAGCCAGGGAGAAGGCGAGCGAGGGCACCCCCGTCATCGTCTTCTTCGACGAGATGGAATCCCTCTTCCGCACCCGCGGATCCGGTGTCAGCTCGGACGTGGAGAACACCATCGTCCCCCAGCTGCTCGCCGAGATCGACGGGGTGGAGGGCCTGGAGAACGTCATCGTCATCGGCGCCTCCAACCGCGAGGACATGATCGACCCGGCGATCCTGCGGCCCGGCCGTCTGGACGTCAAGATCAAGATCGAGCGGCCGGACGCCGAGGCGGCCAAGGACATCTTCTCGAAGTACCTGGTTCCGACACTCCCGCTCAACAGCGAGGACCTGTCGGAGCACGGCGGATCGAAGGCCGGCACCGTCGAGGCCATGATCCAGGCCGTCGTCGAGCGGATGTACACCGAAACGGAGGAGAACCGCTTCCTGGAGGTCACGTACGCCAACGGCGACAAGGAGGTCCTGTACTTCAAGGACTTCAACTCCGGAGCGATGATCCAGAACATCGTGGACCGGGCCAAGAAGATGGCGATCAAGGCCTTCCTCGACCACAACCAGCGCGGTCTTCGCGTCGCCCACCTGCTCGCCGCCTGTGTCGACGAGTTCAAGGAGAACGAGGACCTGCCCAACACCACCAACCCCGACGACTGGGCCCGCATCTCCGGCAAGAAGGGCGAGCGGATCGTGTTCATCCGCACGCTCGTCACCGGAAAGCAGGGCGCGGACACCGGCCGCTCCATCGACACCGTGGCCAACACCGGGCAGTACCTGTAAAGCAGACCTCCGGCTGCGGGCGCCCCGACCGGGTTCCCGCAGCCGGAGTGTTTGTCCACAGGTAGGCCAGGACCGGAGCAATGAGTGAAATGATCTCCCCACCGCCGCCATCGCGTTCTAGGCTCTTCCGTACCGCGCCATGCAGTGCGGCTCAGGGAACAGCAGTCGCGCTCGGGCCATATGCGCAGCGGTACTTGAGCGTCAGCCCCAGCACGGGGCGGCGCCGGGCAAGGAGGGCCGCATGACCGTACGGCGAGTAATGGGTATCGAGACGGAGTACGGCATCTCCGTTCCCGGCCACCCGAACGCCAATGCCATGCTCACCTCGTCCCAGATCGTCAACGCGTACGCGGCGGCGATGCACCGGGCGCGCCGCGCCCGCTGGGACTTCGAGGAAGAGAATCCGCTCCGTGACGCCCGGGGCTTCGACCTCGCCCGTGACACGGCGGACTCGAGCCAGCTCACCGACGAGGACATCGGCCTGGCCAATGTCATCCTCACCAACGGCGCGCGGCTCTACGTCGACCACGCCCACCCGGAGTACTCCTCACCCGAGGTCACCAACCCGCTCGACGCCGTCCTGTGGGACAAGGCGGGCGAGCGCATCATGGCCGAGGCCGCAGAACGGGCCGCGCAGCTCCCCGGCGCCCAGCCGATCCACCTGTACAAGAACAACACCGACAACAAGGGCGCGTCCTACGGCACCCACGAGAACTATCTGATGAAGCGGGAGACCCCCTTCTCGGACATCGTGCGCCATCTGACGCCGTTCTTCGTCTCGCGCCAGGTCGTCACCGGGGCCGGCCGCGTCGGCATCGGCCAGGACGGCCACGACCACGGCTTCCAGCTGAGCCAGCGCGCCGACTACTTCGAGGTCGAGGTCGGCCTGGAGACCACCCTCAAACGCCCCATCATCAACACCCGGGACGAACCGCACGCGGACGCGGAGAAGTACCGGCGGCTGCACGTCATCATCGGGGACGCCAACCTCTCCGAGATCTCGACCTACCTCAAGCTCGGCACCACCGCCCTGGTGCTGTCGATGATCGAGGACGGCTTCATCAAGGTGGACCTGGCCGTGGACCAGCCGGTGCGCACCCTGCACCAGGTCAGCCACGACTCCACACTGCAACATCTCATCACGCTCCGCAGCGGCCGGACGCTGACCGCCGTACAACTCCAGATGGAGTACTTCGACCTGTCCCGCAAGTACGTCGAGGAGCGGTTCGGCGCCGACGCGGACGACCAGACGAAGGATGTCCTCAGCCGCTGGGAGGACGTCCTGAACCGGCTGGAGAACAACCCGATGAGCCTGTCGGGCGAGCTGGACTGGGTCGCCAAGAAAGAGGTCCTGGAGGGCTACCGGCGCCGTGACGGCCTGGAATGGGACGCCGCGCGCCTGCACCTCGTGGACCTCCAGTACGCCGACGTACGGCCCGACAAGGGCCTCTACAACCGTCTGGTGGCCCGCGGCCGCATGAAACGGCTGCTGGACGAGCCTGCGGTCGTACGGGCCGAGACCAAGCCCCCCGAGGACACCCGCGCCTACTTCCGCGGCCGCTGCCTGGAGCAGTACGCCGACGACGTCGCCGCCGCCTCCTGGGATTCGGTCATCTTCGATCTGCCGGGCCGGGACTCCCTGCAGCGGGTGCCGACCCTGGAGCCGCTACGCGGCACCCGCAACCACGTCAAGGAGCTCCTGGACCGCTGTCGTACGGCGGAAGACTTGGTCCGCATCCTTTCCGGCGGCTGAAATGGCCCAGAACCGGGAATCAAGCAAGTGAGCGGAAACAGGGCCGATGTCGGACCCGGCTTGTAGGGTCTGATCAAGTGGGAAACGCAACCGAGCGGGGTGAGCGTCATGGCTACGAAGGACACCGACGGCGGACAGCAGAAGGCGACACGCGCCACAGAAGAAGTCGAAGAGGTAGCGCAGGACGCGCAAGCCTCGGACGAACTCAAGGAGCGCCACGAGAAGCTCTCGGAGGACGTCGACGACATCCTGGACGAAATCGACGATGTACTCGAGGCCAATGCTGAGGATTTCGTGAGGTCCTTCGTTCAGAAGGGTGGACAGTAGTCCACGTATATGAACGACGCGAAATCGAAGCGCTGCTCTCGGTGTAAAGGGACGCTGCCGCACGGCGCCTTCGCCGGCAATCGGTCGACGGAGGATGGTCTTCAGGCGTACTGCCGGAACTGCTCAGCCGAGTATTGCCGGCAGCGTCAAGAAGCCAAAGGCCGTGCGGTCCGGCCGAAGTTCGAGGTACCGGAAGGCTCCAAGAGGTGCCCGCAGTGCGAAACGATCAAGCCGTTTGCGGACTGGGAACGCAATTCCACTTCGCCTGACGGCTGGTCCAGCTACTGCAGGCCCTGTCGCGCCGGCCGCAACCGTGAGAGCTACTTCAAGCGGAAGTACGGCATCACGATATCCGAGCGTGACGAGCTGATCGCCTCTCAAGCGGGCGTGTGCCCGATCTGTTTGGCCGCTTCGGCAGAACATGTGGATCACTGCCACGAGACGGGTAGGGTCCGAGGCGTACTGTGCTTCAGCTGCAATGCCGCGCTGGGGCAGTTGAAAGACCGGCCTGATGCCATCCGCCGGGCTGCCGCTTACCTGGAAGGAAACGTGTGGAAGCCAACACTCGTAGCACAGGGCGTCTACCGGCTGCCTTCCTGACGCCTGGCTCGTCCTCGTTCATCGACTTCCTCGGCGAGCACTCACCGGATCTGCTGCCCCGCAACCGGAGCCTGCCGCCGCTCCAGGGCGCCGTCGAGATCCCGCACGGCACGACCATCGTCGCCGCGACGTTCCCCGGCGGGGTGATCCTCGCCGGTGACCGGCGCGCGACGATGGGCAACATCATCGCGCAGCGGGACATCGAGAAGGTCTTCCCGGCCGACGAGTACTCGGCCGTGGGCATCGCCGGCACCGCCGGGCTGGCCGTGGAGATGGTGCGGCTGTTCCAGCTGGAGCTGGAGCACTACGAGAAGATCGAGGGCGCGGTGCTCTCCCTGGAGGGCAAGGCGAACCGGCTCTCCACGATGATCCGTGGGAACCTCGGGATGGCGCTCCAGGGACTGGCCGTCGTTCCGCTGTTCGCCGGATACGACGTGGACCGCGAAAAGGGCCGGATCTTCTCCTACGACGTGACGGGCGGGCGCTCCGAGGAGCACGGCTTCGCGTCGACCGGATCGGGTTCGGTCTTCGCCCGCGGTTCGATGAAGAAGCTGTACCGCAAGGATCTGACGGAGGACCAGGCGATCACGCTGGTCGTACAGGCCCTGTACGACGCGGCCGATGACGATTCGGCCACCGGCGGACCGGACCTGGCGCGGCGCATCTATCCGATCGTCACCGTCATCACCGACGAGGGCTTCCGCAGGCTCACCGAGGACGAGTCCTCCGACGTCGTCCGTGCCATCCACGAGCGCCGGCTGGAACAGCCCGACGGCCCGCGTGCCGAGCTGCTCTGACGGTCCGGCAGGACCGGATCGAGAAGAAGACCCTCGTCACCTGACAGAAAGGGACGGATAGCCGGTGTCGACGCCGTTCTATGTCTCACCCCAGCAGGCCATGGCCGACCGTGCGGAGTACGCCCGCAAGGGCATCGCGCGCGGCCGCAGCGTCGTCGTGCTGCAGTACACCGACGGCATCGTGTTCGTCGCCGAGAACCCGTCCCGCGCGCTCCACAAGGTCAGCGAGATCTATGACCGGATCGCGTTCGCGGCGGTGGGCAAGTACAACGAGTTCGAGAACCTGCGGATCGGCGGCGTGCGCTACGCCGACCTGCGCGGCTACACCTACGACCGTGAGGACGTCACGGCCCGCGGTCTGGCCAACGTCTACGCCCAGACCCTGGGCACCATCTTCTCCAGCGTCGGCGAGAAGCCGTACGAGGTGGAGCTGATCGTCGCGGAGGTCGGCGCGGCCGCCGAGGACGACCAGATCTACCGGCTGCCGCACGACGGCTCGATCGTCGATGAGCACGGCGCGGTGGCGGTCGGCGGCAACTCGGACTCGATCGGCGCGTATCTGGACCAGCGGCACCGCGACGGCATGACGCTCGCGGAGGCGCTGAAACTGGCGGCCGAGTCCCTCGGCCGGGACAGCAACGGCGGGGAACGCACGCTCACCGCCGAGCAGTTGGAGGTCGCGGTGCTGGACCGGACGCGACCGCAGCAGCGCAAGTTCAAGCGGATCCTGGGTCGTCAGCTGGCCCGTCTCCTGGAGGCGGACAGCGCTGCGACCACCAAGACGGATGATCCTTCGGACGAGGAAGAGGAGTAGCCGGCGGCCCGCCGCGTGGCTTGTGCCGGTGCTCCGGTGACGGGGGCCGGGTCCTCCGGGGCGGGGCTTCGAAATCGACTATTTACGGGCCTGGCGGCCCACAAATAGCTCGGCAGCATTTCGAAACCCCACCCCTGCGGACCCGGCCCCCTCACGTTCGCTCCCGCCTGCCGGAGGGGGTGTCTCACGCCGCCGGCGGCCCCGTCGAACCGCGGACCACGAGTTCCACCGGGAGGTCGGCGCTGTTCGCCGGGCGGCCGTCCAGGACGGCCAGCAGCGCCGCCATGCCCCGGCCGCCGATCTCGTCGGCGGGGAGCCGGACCGTGGTGAGTTCCGGTTCGACCGCGGTGGCGAGCGCGAGGTCGTCGAATCCGGTCACGGACACATCGGCTGGCACCCGCAGGCCCAGTCGGCGGGCGGCCTTGCACGCACCGGCGGCGAGGATGTCGTCGTCGCAGACCAGGGCAGTGGGCCGGGGCCCGGGCCGGGTGAGGGCGCGTTCGGCGGCGAGCCGTGCGTCCTCGACGCTGTGCGCGGAGCGCTCGGTGTGCAGGGTCACGTCGCCCGTGCCCGCCAGCGTGCCGGCCAGTGCGGCGGCGCGGACGTGGAACGTCCAGGTGTCGACCGCTGAGGCCATATGAGTGAACCGGCGGTGCCCGAGGCCGAGCAGACAGCGGGCCACCTGCCGCATCCCGTCGGCGATGTCGAAGTTGACGGTGGCGCCGGCGCCGGCCGCGCCGGGGTCGCTGTCGAGCATCACGAGCGGCAGGTCGCCGCCGCCGATGGCGTCGAGCGCGTCGGCGGCCATCGAGGACGCGATGACGCCGTCGAGCGAGGCGCGGGCCGAGCCGAAGGGGTCGCGGGCCGGCCCGATGCCGTCGGGTGACGGGTAGAGCACCACGCCGAACTCGTGCTCCGCCGCGACGCGGGCGGCGCCGGTGTAGACCCGGGCGAAGTACTCGTTGGTCAGGGCCGGGACGACCAGCAGGGCCGTCCGGGTGCGGCCGAGCCGGAGGTTGCGGGCGGCGAGGTTCGGCCGGTAGCCCAGTGCCAGGGCCGCCGCCCGGACCGCTTCCGCCGTGCGCTCGGAGACCCGCCCGCGGGACTTTCCGCCCAGGACCAGCGAAACGGTCGCCTGCGAGACACCCGCGGCCCGCGCCACGTCCCGTGAGGTGGGGCGTGCGGTATCGGTCACTCCGGGCATCCTTCCGGTCCCCGCGGATGGACCCGCGGCCTGCCGTCATGGTACGTATGACGCATCAAGTTATACGTAACACTTCGGCGGCGACGGGCGGCGACCGGGGGAGAGGAGCCGGCATGGCGGCGGGGTACGGGGATCTTCTGAGGACGCGGTATGCCGGCCGGCTGCTCGGCGGCACGCTGATCGGCCGGCTGCCCAACGCGACGGCCGCGCTGTGCATCGTGCTGCTGACCCGCTCCGAAGGGGGCAGCTACTCGCTCGCCGGTTCGCTGGGCGCGCTCTACGGGCTGGGCACGGCCATCGGCCAGCCGCTGCTGGGCCGGATCGTCGACCGGTACGGCCAGCCGCGGGTGATGCTCCCCGCGGCCGTCCTGTCGGCCGCCGGCATGGTGCTGTTCGCCCTGGTGGGCCCCGACCCGCTGCCGGTGGCCTGTGTGGCGATGGCGGTCGCCGGGCTGTTCACCCCGCCGCTGGAAGGCGGGCTGCGCGCGCTGTGGCCCGGCGTCCTCAAGAGCGAGGACCGGCTGCACGCCGCCTACGCCCTGGACGCCGCCGCCCAGGAGCTGCTGTTCACCATCGGCCCGGTCCTCGTCACCGGCCTGGTCGCGCTGTTCTCCGAGGCCGCCGCCGTGCTGTGGATCGCGGCGGTCGGCGTCGTGGGCGCGCTGGGCGTCGTGACGGCCCCGCCGTCCCGCGAGTGGCGGGCGGAACCGCGGGCCGCCGACTGGCTCGGACCGCTGCGCGCCCCGGGGCTGCGCGCGCTGATCGGCTGCCTGTTCTTCGTCGGTGTCGCGCTCGGCTCGATCGCGGTCGCCGCGGTCGCGTACGGGGATGTGCACGGCGGCGGCATGGTGAACGGCTATCTGCTGTCGGCGCTCGGGCTCGGCGCGCTCATCGGCGGTGTGACGTACGGCGCCAGGACCTGGCCGGGTACGCCGGAGCGCCGGCTGCGGGTGCTCACCGTCGGACTGGCCGTCTGTTACGCGCCCTTGGTGCTCGTCCCCGGGGTGGTCGCGATGACGGTCCTGTCCGGGCTCGCGGGGGTGTTCCTGGCGCCGGTACTGGCCTGCGCGTTCGTGGTGGTGGACCGGCACGCGCCGAGCGGCACGGTGACCGAGGCGTTCTCCTGGCTGGTGACCGCGATCGGCGTCGGCGCCTCGCTGGGAACGGCCGCCGCGGGACCCGCCGCGCAGTTCGGCGGGGTCGCCGCCGGATTCGCCGTCGCGGCGGCCGGTGGATTCATCGCACTGGCGGTGCTGGTCGCGACCGCCCGATTCCTCGCGTCCCCAAACCTGAAAACCGAGTTGGAAAAAGATCGAATCGGTGGGGTCGAACCCGGTTTCACGACCACGCATCAGGCGTAATGTTCAGTCATGGACCGCCGCATTTTCGGGCTGGAGAACGAGTACGGCGTCACATGCACGTTCAGGGGGCAGCGGCGTCTGTCTCCTGACGAGGTGGCGCGGTACCTCTTCCGCCGTGTCGTGTCATGGGGCCGGAGCAGCAATGTCTTTCTGCGCAACGGCGCCCGCCTCTACCTCGATGTCGGCTCGCACCCGGAGTACGCCACTCCGGAGTGTGACAATCTGACCGAGCTGGTCACCCATGACAAGGCCGGCGAACGCATCCTCGAAGGCCTTCTGGTGGACGCCGAACGGCGTCTGCACGAAGAGGGCATCGCCGGCGATGTCTATCTGTTCAAGAACAACACCGACTCCGCGGGAAACTCCTACGGATGTCACGAGAATTACCTCGTCGCGCGACACGGCGAGTTCTCCCGCCTCGCCGACATCCTCATTCCGTTCCTGGTCACCCGGCAGATGATCTGCGGCGCGGGCAAGGTGCTGCAGACGCCGCGCGGTGCGGTCTTCTGCGTCAGCCAGCGGGCGGAGCACATCTGGGAGGGCGTCAGCTCGGCGACCACCCGTTCCCGACCCATCATCAACACCCGTGACGAGCCGCACGCGGACGCGGAGCGCTACCGGCGCCTGCACGTCATCGTCGGCGACTCGAACATGTCCGAGACGACCATGCTGCTGAAGGTCGGTGCCACCGACCTCGTGCTGCGCATGATCGAGGCGGGCATCGTGATGCGGGATCTGACCCTGGAGAACCCGATCCGGGCGATCCGCGAGGTCAGCCATGACATCACCGGCCGCCGCAAGGTGCGGCTGGCCACCGGCCGCGAGGCGTCCGCCCTGGAGATCCAGGAGGAGTACTACTCCAAGGCTGTTGACTTCTGCGAACGCCGCGGGATCCGCAACGGCGTGATCGAGCAGGTGCTGGAGCTGTGGGGCCGCGCGCTGGAGTCGATCGGCAGCGGTGACCTGGCGGCCATCGGCACCGAGATCGACTGGGTGATGAAGTACCAGCTGATCGAGCGCTACCGGAACCGGGACAACATCACGATGTCCCACCCGCGCGTCGCCCAACTGGACCTCGCCTATCACGACATCCACCGCCGCCGGGGGCTGTACTACCTGCTGGAGAAGAAGGGCCAGGCCAAGCGGATCTGCAGTGATCTGAAGATCTTCGAGGCGAAATCCGTTCCTCCGCAGACCACTCGGGCCAGGCTGCGCGGCGATTTCATCCGGCGCGCGCAGGAACAGCGGCGTGATTTCACGGTCGACTGGGTGCATCTGAAGCTCAATGACCAGGCGCAGCGAACAGTGCTGTGCAAAGACCCGTTCCGATCGGTCGACGACCGGGTGGAGAAGCTCATCGCCGGAATGTGATCGACGAAAGCCGGAACGTGATCGGCAGTGGCTCGTGTTCAGGGGCCCCGCGCGCTGTGGCGTGCGGGGCCCCTGGCATGCCGGGGTCCTGTGATGCGGGGCAGGCCGTAGAGTGACCGCTACTGACGGACCATCCCAGCTACCCCGAGGACCACTGTGCGACGCCGACTCGCTGCCGCGCTCATCGTGCCGGCTCTGATGCTCACCGCGGCCTGCGGAGGAGGGGACGGCTCGGACAAGAAGGCCGACTCGCCGACCCCCAAGCCCTCCGCGACGCCTACGCAGCACGCGGCTCCCAAGCCGGTGTCGTCGGCCGCGCCGATGCCCACCGTCGCCGGTGAGCTGGGCAAGAAGCCGACCATCACCATCCCCAAGGGCGACCCGAGCGGGAAGTTCGTCGTGAGCACCGTGACCGCGGGCACCGGCCCGGAGGTCAAGAAGAACGACCTGGTGGTCACCAAGTTCGCCGGCAAGATCTGGAAGAGCGGCAAGGAGATCGGCGGCTCCTACGACAAGGGCGGCGCCGCGCAGGTCATCCCGGCCGGCTCGCCGACGATCATCCCGGCCTTCAGTGACGCCGTACTGGGCCAGAAGGTCGGCAGCCGCGTCCTGGTCGTCGCCCCGCCGGCCGCCGCGTTCGGCTCGCAGGGCAAGCAGGAGCTGGGTATCACCGGCACCGACACCCTCGTCTTCGTGCTCGACATCGACCGGATCATGCCGAGCCATGTCACGGGCACGCAGTCCGCCATCCCGTCCGACCTGCCGAAGGTGGACGCGGAGAAGGCGGAGGCGGCGAAGATCACGGTGCCGAAGAACGACCCGCCGAAGACGCTCGTCGACAAGGTCCTGATCGAGGGCACGGGCGATGTGATCAAGAGCGGTCAGACGGTCTACATGCAGTACAGCGGCGCGGCCTGGAAGCCCAACGAGGGCAAGGACACGGCCAAGCTGTTCGACGACAGCTGGAAGACCGGGGCGCCGTTCAGCACCGTCATCGGCCAGGGTCAGGTCATCGAGGGCTGGGACAAGGGCCTCGTCGGCAAGAAGGTCGGCAGCCGGGTGCTGCTCGTCATCCCGCCGGAGCAGGCGTACAAGGCCGAGGCCAAGGGAGCCGACCTTCCGGCCAACTCCACCCTCGTTTTCGTCGTGGAGATTCTCGGAGCAGTGTAAGACTGTCCGGGTTGTCCGCAACGTATCAAGGAGTTACCGCAGTGAGCATCGAGAAGCCCGAGATCGATTTCCCCGTTGGCGAGCCGCCGGCCGACCTCGAGATCAAGGAGATCTGGGAGGGCACCGGCGAGGAGGCCAAGGCGGGTCAGAACGTCAGCGTCCACTACGTGGGCGTGTCGTTCAGCACGGGTGAGGAGTTCGACGCCAGCTGGAACCGCGGTTCCGCGTTCACCTTCCCGCTCGGTGGCGGCCGCGTCATCAAGGGCTGGGACCAGGGCGTGCAGGGCATGAAGGTCGGCGGCCGCCGCCAGCTGACCATCCCCGCGCACCTCGCCTACGGCAACCAGAGCCCCACCCCGGCGATCAAGCCGGGCGAGACTCTGATCTTCGTCGTGGACCTGATCTCGGTCTGAGCAGGCGCGTGTCCGGGGGCCCACGCCGGCAGGCGTGGGCCCTCGCTTTTGCCGCAGCTCCCCGGAGCGGTACGGTCGTCGATCGAGAGCTGAAGACGAAGGGTGCGCGATGGCGATTGCCAAGGCCGAGCGACTGATGAACCTGGCGCTGTGCCTGATGAACACCCGGCGTCCCGTCAGCAAACGGGAACTGCGCGAGTCGATCGAGGCCTATCACGAGATAGGTTCCGACGACGCGTTCAACCGGATGTTCGAGCGCGACAAGGACGATCTGCGGGAACTCGGGCTCATCATCGAGACGGTGGAGAGCGTCGACGGCGATGTGGGCTATCTGGCCCGCCGTGACCGCAACCGGCTGCCCGAGATCGCGCTGGACGCCGAGGAGGCCGCCGCGCTGAGCCTGGCCGCCAAGGTGTGGCAGCAGGCCCGGCTGGCCGAGGCCGCCAGTGGCGCGCTGCAGAAACTCCGGGCGGCGGGCGTGCCGTTCGAGGACACCCACAGCGCGCTGGAACCGCGAATCCCCACCCCGGAACCGGCGTTCGAGCCGCTGATGGTCGCGACGCGCGAGCGCCGGGCCGTCTCCTTCGACTACCGCAAGGCGAACGCGGTGCGCCCCGAGCCGCGGCAGGTCGAGCCGTGGGCCCTGGAGTGCTGGCGCGGCCACTGGTACCTGGCCGGCTGGGACCGTGACCGCGGCGCGGTCCGGGTCTTCCGGCTCTCCCGCATCTCCGGCAAGGTCCGCTCCCGCGGCGGTGCCTTCAGCGCCCCGGTCCCCGACCACGTGGACGTCCGTGCCGCCGTCGCCAGCTGGGCCGGCGAGGGCGCCACCGCGACCGCCCGGATCCGGCTGCGCCGCGACTCGGGCTATCCGCTGCGCGCCAAGGCCGTGACGTCCGAGCCGGTGGACGCCGAATGGGACGAACTGGAGATCCCGTACGGGCATGGACTCGACGCCTGG
The DNA here is from genome assembly GCF_027158125.1 of Streptomyces sp. H39-C1. Classification (NCBI taxonomy): domain Bacteria; kingdom Bacillati; phylum Actinomycetota; class Actinomycetes; order Kitasatosporales; family Streptomycetaceae; genus Streptomyces; species Streptomyces sp. H39-C1. The sequence continues at coordinate 47,210 of NZ_JAPVLS010000035.1, read as the reverse complement.
CTGGTGGAGTTCGGCCCCGACGTGGTGGTCCTGGAACCCGCCGAACTGCGGGCCGATGTGGTGGACCGGCTGCGTGCCGTGGCCAAGGACTGACGGGACTTCACGACATGGCGAACGCGATCGACCAGACCCGGCGGATGCTCTCCCTGGTCACCTATCTGCGGGAGCGCCCCGGCGCCCGCGTCACCGATGTGGCCCGCGCCTTCGGCGTCACCGAGGCCGAGCTGATCGGCGACCTGAACGTGCTGCCGCTGTGCGGTACGAGCTTCCGCGGCGGTGACCTGCTCGACATCGACACCGACGGCGAGCGGATCTGGTGGCACAACGTCGACGATGTGGCGCAGCCGCTGCGGCTGGCCGCCGACGAGGCCACGGCGCTGCTCGTGGCGGCGCGGGCGGTGGCGAACCTGCCGGGGCTGCGCGACAGCGACCGGCAGGCGCTGCTGCGGGCCACCGCGAAGCTGGAGACCGCGGCCGGCGAGGTGGCGGCCGCCAGCTCCCAGCTCTCGGTGACCTTCGAGTCCGAGGGCAGCGTCTTCGCCGATGTGGACCGGGCCATCGCCGAACGGCGCCGGCTGTGGATCCGCTACTACTCGCCGGCCCGGGACGCGCTGACCGAGCGGGAGGTGGACCCGATCCGGCTCTTCGCGGTCGGCCACACCTACTTCGAGGGCTGGTGCCGGCTGTCGGAGGACCGCAGGACCTTCCGGCTCGACCGGGTCGCGGAGATCAAACTGCTCGACGAGCCGTCCGACCCGCCGCGGATCGAGCCGCGCGACCTGTCCCTCGGGCTGGTGCAGCCGGCGGGCGACGACCCGGAGGTCGTCATCGAGGTGGGTCCCGGCGGCCGCTGGGTCGCCGAGTACTACCCGTACGACAGCGCCGACGAGCTGCCCGACGGGGGCCTGCGGATCAGCCTGCGCACCCCCGACCCGGGTTCGCTGCGCCGGCTCGCGCTGCGGCTGGGCCGGGACGGCCGGATCGTCTCGCCGGCCGACCTCGCGGACCGGGCGCGGGAGGCCGCCGTGCTGGCGCTGGCGGCGTACGGAGAATAGGGAGTGACGATGACGGGGGCAGCGACCTCGACGATGACGGCCCCGGCGCCGTCCGCGGTGCTCTTCAAGGCCGCGTGCCCGGACTGCCGCGGCTGTTTCGAGCTGGCGTCGCAGGAGCTGCGGCTGGCGATCGGCCGCACCCACCGGACCACGTTCTACTCCTTCACCTGTCCGGAGTGCGGGCTGGCGGTCCGCAAGCCGGCGGGGGAGCGGATCATCGAGCTGCTCACCGGTGGCGGGGTGCGCACCATGCGCCTGCACATCTGCTGACGCCGACGCCGGCGCCACGGCCGCCGTCCGGAGGCCCGGCCGGCCGCGGTGCCCCGGTGCCCCGGTGCCCCGAGGACATCCGGGCGCCGGCCGAGCCGATAGGGTCGGTGCCATGTGGTGGCTCTACCTGTACGTCGGCCTCTCGACCGCCGGCATCCTCGTGCTCGGCGCACTCGCCGTCCGGCTCTTCGCCGAGGTCCAGCGGCTGGCCCGGCAGGTGGCCAGGAGCACCGACGACCTCTCCCGCGCCGCCGACCGGCTGAGCCGGGCCGCGGAGCCGCTCGCGGAGCGCGCGGGGGACATCTCCCGGCAGTGACGCGCCACCCGCCGGCCCCTGGACCTGGCGTGATCCCGGGTTCGCGGACCGGGACCGCTCCGGTGTTACACAACGGCTCTCGTTCCCGGCCGTCCCGGAGGGTACGCTGCGTAACGTGGCCCCATGAATGAGCGGCAGGGGTCGCACCTGGTGGTTGCCGACGGGTTGCCGGTCGTTTACCACCGCAGGCTACGATCACAGCCAGTACGGCGGTACGGACACACGTCCGGGTCGCCGAAGACATGGACCCACGCCGCCTCGGTGAGAAGGTAGACACTTATGCTCGGCAATCTCAAGCCCCTCGAGATCGTCCTCATCCTTCTCGTCATCATCTTGCTGTTCGGCGCCAAGAAGCTTCCCGACATGGCCCGGTCGCTCGGCAAGTCGGCCCGCATCCTCAAGAGCGAGGCCAAGGCGATGAAGAAGGACGACGAGGCTCCGGTGGCCGACACCCACACCGCAGAGTCCACGCCCGCCGCGCCGAAGACGATCCAGGCCGCGCCCGGCGATGTGACCAGCGCCCGCCCGGTGACGGAGCCGAACCACACCACCCAGGGCTGACCTCAGCCCGTACCGGTTCGCAACAAGCCGCTGACGGCTGCCGCACGAGACGAGGACGTGGGTGCTCAAGTCTGCCCGCAAGCAGGAGAAGGATCCCGAAGGGCGCATGCCGCTCGCGGATCACCTGCGTGAGTTGCGCAACCGGCTGCTGAAGTCGGTACTGGCGATTATCGTCGTCACGATCGTCGCGTCGTTCTTCTACCGCGACATCATCCAATTCTTCATGCACCCGGTGCTGAAGTCCGTGGGCTGCGTCAACGGCCAGATCAAGGGCGCCGACGGCCAGCCGTGCGCGGAGATGACGGTGAACGGGCTGACCGGCCCGTTCGCGATCGCCATGAAGGTCTCCCTGATGGCCGGCCTGGTGGCCACGACGCCGATCTGGCTGTACCAGCTCTGGGCGTTCCTCGCGCCGGGACTGCACACCAAGGAGAAGCGCTACGCGATCTCCTTCGTCGCCGCGGGCGTGCCGCTCTTCCTCGGCGGCGGCTATCTCGCCTACGTGATCCTGCCGCAGACCGCGCAGATCATGATCGACCTGACGGTCGACGACGCGCGCAACCTGTTCCCGCTCGACGACTACCTCGACCTCGTCGTGCGCATGATCATCGTCTTCGGCTGCGCCTTCGAACTGCCGCTGCTGCTGGTGCTGCTGAACTTCACCGGAGTGCTCACCGCCAAGCGCATGCTCGGCTGGTGGCGGGTGATGGTCCTCGGCATCACGATCTTCGCCGCGGTGGCCACGCCCACCGGCGACCCGTTCTCGATGTCGCTGCTCGCCGCTCCCATCGTGTTCCTGTACTTCGGGGCCGTGGGGATCGCGTTCTTCAACGACCTCCGCAAGCGCCGCCGCCGCGAGGCCGATCCGGACTTCTCGCTCGACGACGACGAGGCGTCCAGCCTCGACCACATTCCCGAGCAGGTCGGCGCCGCACCGGCCCCGGCCGCGTCGGAGCGTCCCACCGACGACTTCGACGACGCCACCTGATCCCGACCGTCGCACCTCGACCGTCGTCGCTCGCCGCTCGACCTCGACGCGGGTGATCACGCGCGGTAGGGTCCGCGCGTGACCAGCGACATCACGCTCTTCGTCAATCCCACCGCGGGGCGCGGCCGGGGCGCGCAGGCCGCGCAGCCGGCCGCCCACGCGCTGCGGGAGGCCGGGTTCACTGTCCGCACCGTCGTCGGCCAGGACGCCGCCGACGCCCTCGTACGGGCTCGCGAGGCGGTCGCCGCGGGGACCGGCGCACTGGTGGCCGTCGGCGGCGACGGGATGGTCTCACTGGCGCTGCAGGCGGTGGCGGGCACCGACACCCCACTGGGCGTGATCGCGGTGGGTACCGGCAACGACTTCGCCCGCGCCACCGGGCTGCCGGTCCGCGACCCCGCGGCCGCCGGCCGCGCGGTGGCCGACGCGCTCAAGGACGGGCGCACCCGGGCCGTCGACCTGGGCAGGGTGGGGGACCGCTGGTTCGGGACCGTACTGGCCTCCGGCTTCGACTCGCGGGTCAACGACCGCGGCAACCGGATGCGCTGGCCCACCGGGCGCTTCCGCTACGACGTCGCGATGCTCGCCGAACTCGCCGCCCTGCGCCCGATCCCGTACCGGATCCAGCTCGACGACGGCCCGGAACGGGAGATCGAGGCGACCCTGATCGCGGTCGGCAACGGGTCGTCGTACGGCGGCGGTATGCGGATCTGTACCGACGCGGCCCTCGACGACGGGCTGTTCGACATCACCGTCGTCGGGCCGTGCAGCCGCACCACGCTCCTGACGGTCTTCCCCCGGGTGTACCGGGGGACGCATCCCAGCCATCCGAAGGTCACCGTGCACCGGGCGGCGCGGGTGCGGCTCGCCGCGGACGGGGTGACGGGATACGCGGACGGTGAGCGGATGGGGCCGCTGCCGATGACCGCCGTGACGGTGCCGGGGGCCCTGCGGCTACTGGTCTGATGTTCGACCGCGCTGGTCCGCCGCCCGTCCGCCGCGGGTCCGGGCGTCGATACGAATAAAAGATCACGCGGTGTGTCGGTGGGGGCCGGTACGCTCGGTGGCAAGATGACCGATGAGATGTCCCCCGCCGAGCGCTACGCCGCAGACCGGCGTCGCGCGGCCGATCAGGCCACTGCCCTCGCGCCGTTCCGCGCGCTGTACGACTTCGACCTGGATCCGTTCCAGATCGCGGCATGTCAGGCTCTGGAGGCCGGAAGCGGAGTGCTGGTCGCCGCGCCGACCGGCTCCGGAAAGACCATTGTCGGCGAGTTCGCCGTCCACCTCGCCCTCACCGAGGGCCGCAAGTGCTTCTACACCACCCCGATCAAGGCCCTGTCGAACCAGAAGTTCAGCGACCTCGTCCAGCGGTACGGCGCGGACAAGGTCGGTCTGCTGACCGGTGACAACAGTGTCAACGGCGACGCACCGGTGGTCGTGATGACCACCGAGGTGCTGCGCAACATGCTCTACGCCGGATCCTCGGCGCTCGACGGCCTCGGCTATGTCGTGATGGACGAGGTCCACTACCTCTCCGACCGGTTCCGCGGTGCCGTCTGGGAAGAGGTGATCATCCACCTCCCGCAGTCCGTGACGCTGGTGTCGCTGTCGGCGACCGTCTCCAACGCCGAGGAGTTCGGCGACTGGCTCGACACGGTGCGCGGCAGCACCGAGGTGATCGTCTCGGAGCACCGCCCGGTGCCGCTGTGGCAGCACGTGCTGGCCGGCCGCCGGATGTACGACCTCTTCGAGGAGAAGGAGGGCGCCGCCGAGGCCGCCCGCCGTGAGGTCAACCCGGACCTCGTACGCCTCGCCCGGATGGAGAACCAGCGGACCGTCCACCCCCGTGACCGGCACAAGCGCGGTTACGAGGCGGACCGGGAGCGGGAGCGCCGGTCGAGCGGCAAGGTCTGGACGCCCAGCCGCGCCGATGTGATCGACCGGCTCGACTCCGAGGGGCTGCTGCCGGCCATCACCTTCATCTTCAGCCGGGCCGGCTGCGAGGCGGCCGTCCAGCAGTGCCTGTACGCCGGGCTGCGGCTGAACAGCGACGAGAACCGGGAGCGGGTCCGGGCCATCGTCCAGGAGCGCACCAAGGCGATCCCGGACGAGGACCTGCACGTCCTGAAGTACTTCGAGTGGCTGGAGGGCCTGGAGCGCGGCGTCGCCGCGCACCACGCCGGCATGTTGCCGACCTTCAAGGAGGTCGTCGAGGAGCTGTTCCTCAAGGGCCTGGTCAAGGCGGTCTTCGCCACCGAGACCCTGGCCCTGGGCATCAACATGCCGGCCCGCTCCGTGGTGCTCGAGAAGCTCGTGAAGTGGAACGGCGAGACGCACGCCGACATCACCCCCGGCGAGTACACCCAGCTGACCGGCAGGGCCGGCCGCCGCGGTATCGACGTCGAGGGCCATGCCGTCGTGCTGTGGCAGCGCGGCTTCGACCCGGGCGCGGTCGCGGGGCTGGCCGGCACCCGGACGTATCCGCTGCGCTCGTCCTTCAAGCCGTCGTACAACATGGCGGTCAACCTGGTCGGCCAGTTCGGGCGGCACCGCTCACGGGAGCTGCTGGAGACCTCCTTCGCGCAGTTCCAGGCCGACCGGTCGGTCGTCGGGATCTCCAAGCAGGTGCAGCGCAACGAGGAGGGGCTCGACGGCTACAAGGAGTCGATGACCTGCCACCTCGGCAACTTCGACGACTACATGCGGCTGCGCCGCCAGTTGAAGGAGCGCGAGGCCGAACTGTCGCGGCAGGGCGCCACGCAGCGGCGGGCCGCCGCGTCGGACGCGCTGGAGAAGCTCAAGCCGGGCGACATCATCCATGTCCCGGCGGGCAAGTACGCCGGGCTCGCGCTGGTGCTCGAACCCGGTGTCCCGGCCGGCCGCAGCCCCGGCCACCGGCGGCACGAGGACCATCAGGACGGCCCGCGTCCGCTGGTGCTCACCGCCGAACGGCAGGTCAAGCGGCTGGCGCAGATCGACTTCCCGGTGCCGGTCGAAGCCGTCGACCGGATGCGGATCCCGAAGTCGTTCAACCCGCGCAGCCCGCAGTCCCGCCGCGACCTGGCCTCCGCGATGCGGACCAAGGCAGGGCACTACGAGCCGGAGCGGCACCGCAAGTCGCGGGCCGCGGCGGCCGACGACACCGAGATCGCCCGGATGCGCACCGAGATCCGCGCGCACCCCTGCCACGGGTGCGACGAGCGCGAGGACCACGCCCGCTGGGCGGAGCGCTATCACCGGCTGGCGCGCGACACCAAGCAGTTGGAGCGGCGCATCGAGGGCCGCACCAACACCATCGCGCGCACCTTCGACCGGATCTGCGGGCTGCTCACCGAGCTCGGCTATCTGCAGGGCGAGCAGGTCACCGCCGACGGCAAGCGGCTCGCCCGGCTCTACGGCGAGCTGGACCTGCTGGCCAGTGAGTGCCTGCGCGAGGGCGTCTGGGACGGCCTCGGCCCGGCCGAACTGGCGGCGTGCGTCTCGGCGCTGGTCTTCGAGGCCCGCCAGTCCGACGACGCGCTGGCGCCCAAGCTCCCGACCGGCAACGCCAAGGAGGCGCTCGCCGAGATGGTCAGGATCTGGGGCCGGCTCGACGCGCTGGAGGAGGACCACCGGATCCACCAGACCGAGGGCGTCGGCCAGCGCGAGCCGGACCTCGGCTTCGCCTGGCCGGTCTACCGCTGGGCGTCGGGCCACGGCCTGGACGCGGTCCTCGGTGACGCCGAGATGCCGGCCGGTGACTTCGTCCGCTGGTGCAAGCAGGTCATCGACGTACTCGGCCAGATCTCCGACGCGGCCCCCACCGACAGCCCGGTCCGCAAGAACGCCCGCAAGGCCGTCGACGCCCTGCGCCGCGGAGTAGTGGCGTACTCCTCAGTGGGCTGAGCCCACGCCGTACCCGACACCCCGTCCGCCGGATCCACCGGTGGGCGGGGTTTTTGGTGTGTCGTGACAGAGCCCCGAGGCTCTGCGAGCCCTGCGCCAAACTCGCGATGTATCGCGCTTGTCGCACTCGCGTACACGCGATATGCTCGGCCACGGATATCCGGAAGCGAGGTGAGGATGATGGCGAAGCGGCGGAAGCTGTCCAATCCGTTGGCGCTGGCGGTGATGGCCACGCTGGGGGAGCGGCCGATGCATCCGTACGAGATTGCGCAGGTGCTTCGGCAGCGGGGGAAGGAGCAGAGCATCAAGATCAATTACGGCTCGCTCTACACCGTCGTCCAGAACCTCGAGAAGCACGGATTCGTCGAGATCGCCGGTACGCAGCGGCAGGGTAACCGTCCCGAGCGGACCCTGTACGGCCTGACCACGTCCGGGCGGGTGGAGATGCACGACTGGCTCGCCGATCTGGTGGCCGTGCCGGTGCGGGAGTATCCGGCCTATGAGGCGGCGCTCTCGCTGATTCTGATGCTGCCGCCGGACGAGGCGGTCGGGCTGCTCGGGGAGCGGGTCGCCAAGCTGGAGATCCAGGTGGAGGCGATCCGCGGGGTGCTCGGCAAGCTGGACGGGGACCTGCCCCGGATGTTCCTCATCGAGACCGAGTACCAGGTCCACATGGTCGAGGCGGAGATCGCCTGGACCCGTGGCTTCCTCGCCGAGCTGGCCGCGGGAACGGTCTCCGGCGTCGCCGAGTGGCGGTCCTGGCAGCAGAGCGGCGAGATCCCCGGCGAATGGGCGGAGATCGAGAAGCGGGTCGCGGACTCCGGGATCGGCGAACAGTTCAGGGAGCACATGAAGGAGCTCTGACCTCGGGAGTACCACCCCCGGAAACAACAACTCCGGCGCCCGCTGCGGGAACAGCGGACACCGGAGGCGTAACCCATCGGCCGGACAACCGCGCGAAGCAGGTGCCAGGCGATCCAGGTGCGGCACACCCAGGATAGCCCGGCTCCTTCCCGCGATCGGTTCGGCAGACACCGAACACCGATATGCGGAGGCACCTCATGACGACCACCCGCGCGCCCGCTGTGGCGGCGCTCAATCTGATCAAGACGTATCCCGGCGGCATCAAGGCCTTGGACGGCATGGACATCACCGTCGGAGCGGGCACGGTCTTCGGACTGCTGGGCCCCAACGGCGCCGGCAAGTCGACCACCGTCAAGATCCTCACCACGCTCGCCCGTCCGGATTCCGGGACCGCGATCGTCGCGGGCCATGACGCGCTGCGCCATCCGGACCGGGTCCGCCGGGCCATCGGCGTGGTCGCGCAGAAGTCCGGCGCCGACCCGGTCGCCACCGGCCGGGAGAACCTGCTTCTGCAGGGGCGGCTCTACGGGCTCAGGGGCGCCGCGCTGACCCGGCGGGCCGATGAGCTGCTGGACCGTTTCGATCTCACCGATGCCGGCAAGCGGCTGGTCAAGACGTACTCCGGCGGTATGCAGCGCCGGCTGGACGTGGCCATCGGGCTGGTCCACCGGCCCGAGGTGCTGTTCCTCGACGAGCCCACCACCGGTCTCGACCCCGAGGCGCGCACCGCCATGTGGGAGGAGATCTCCCGGCTGGCCGGTGACGAGGGCCTGACGATCCTGCTGACCACCCACTACCTCGAAGAGGCCGACCGGCTCGCCGAGCGCGTCGCGATCGTCGACCGCGGCCGGGTCGTCGCCGAGGGCACCCCCGACGAGTTGAAGGGCGAACTGCACGGCGACGCCGTCCAGGTCGTGCTGCGGGAGGACACCGGTCCGCTCGACGCCCGGCTGCTGGAGACGGCGCTGTCGGAGTTCGCGGGCGTCCGGGAGGCGGTCGTCGACGGCCGTCATCTGCGGGCCCGCGCCGACGACGGTCCCTCCGCGGTGCCGCATGTGCTCGCCGTCCTCGAACGCGAGGGCGCGGCCGTCGCCTCGGTGACCGTGGCCCGGCCCTCTCTCGACGATGTCTATCTGCGGTACGCCGGCCGCCGCTTCGCGGACGCCGACACCGGTGACGGCGCTCCCGTCCCGGCCACCGCTGGAGGTGCCCGATGAGTACGGCGACCCTGAACCACACCTGGTACATGACGCAGCGTCAACTGACCGCGATCCTGCGGCAGCCGGCGTTCCTGGTGATCACCCTGGTGCAGCCGGTGATCTGGCTGTTCCTCTTCGGCTCGCTGTTCCGCAAGGTCGTCGAGCTGGGCGGCTTCGGCACCACGTCCTACCTGGACTACCTGGTGCCGGGCGTGGTGGTGATGAGCGCCCTGTCCTCCAGCATGTGGGCGGGCATGGGCACCCTTGAGGAGATCGAACGCGGCACGCTGGACCGCTTCCTCGTCACCCCGGTCAGCCGGGCGGCGCTGATGAACGCCAACGTGGTGCAGCAGGGCATCAGCACCGCGCTGCAGTCCGTGGTGATCGTGCTGCTGGGCAAGCTGGGCGGCGCCGACTACCCGGGCGGCGTCACCGGACTGGTGATCCTGGTCATCGCGTCGATCCTGCTCGGCACGGTGTTCGGCGCGTTCTCCAACGCGCTCGGCATGCTGGTGCGGCAGCGCGAGAGCATCATCGGCATCAACACCTTCCTGCTGCTGCCGCTGACGTTCCTGTCCTCGGCCTTCATGGCCGTGACGCTGATGCCGTCGTGGATGCGGCACATCGCCGACTTCAACCCGGTCAACTGGGCGCTGGTGGCGGGCCGTTCGGCGATGGCCGCCGACCCCGACTGGGGCTCGGTGCTCAGCCGCGGCGGCGCGCTGCTGGCGCTGGCGGTGGCCGCGGTGTGGCTGTCCACCCGCACCTTCCGCGCGTACCAGAAGTCGGTCTGAGGACGGTACGGAAACGGCGGCCGGGCCCGGAACATCCGGGCCCGGCCGCCGTGTGCGCTCAGCGCGCCGCCGTGTGGTGCGCCCGCCGTCAGCAACGCCGCTGTCAGGAAGTGGCCGGAACGGCTTCCTGCTCCTGCTCGACCTGCTGGTTCCACTCGCGCTTCGAGGCCTGCCAGCCGTCCTCGTCGGCGCCGCGCCGCCAGTAGCCGGAGATGGAGAGCTGCCCGCGCTCCAGGCCGCGGTCGATCCGCAGGTGGCGCCGCAGTTCCTTCACGAACGTCGCCTCGCCGTGCACAAAGGCCTGTGCGGTGCCCTGCGGGAACTCCAGGGCCTGCACCGCCTCCACGAGCGCGGCGCCGATCGGCCGGTCGCCGCGGTGCAGCCAGACGATGTCCGCCTTCCCCGACGGGATGATCTCCTGCTCCTCCTCGGGGCCCGCCACCTCGATGAACGCCTTCGCGAGCGCTCCCTCGGGCAGCCGCTCCAGGGACGCCGCGATGGCCGGCAGGGCGCTCTCGTCACCCGCGAGCAGATGCCAGTCGGCGTCCTCGCCGGGTGAGTACGCGCCGCCGGGGCCGCCGAACAGCACTTCCTCGCCGGGCTGCACCCGGGCCGCCCACGGGCCGGCGATGCCCTCGTCGCCGTGGTGCACGAAGTCGACGGTCAGTTCCACCGCCTGCGGGTCCCAGGCGCGCACGGTGTAGGTGCGGGTGCGCGGCCACTGGTCGCGGGGGAAGTCCCGGCGGACCGTTTCCAGGTCCATGGGCTCGGGGTACGCGACCCCGTCCACCGGGAACTGCAGCTTGATGTAGTGATCGGTGTGCTCGCCCGCACCGAAGTCCGCGAGCTGCTCGCCACCGAGCACCACACGGATCATGTGCGGGGTGATGCGTTCGGTGCGCAGTACGCGCGCCCGGTTGAGCTTCGGGGTCCTGCGCGCCGGACGGTCCGCCATGGACTCTTCCCACCCTCTCGTTCACCTGGGTAACTCGGACACAACTTAGGTAAGCCTAACTGATTGGTCCATATCCTGGGCGGCGCATATCGGAATGATCACTAGGCCGGTGAACTCCCGCCACCGGAGCGCCGGTTCCCTTTGATGATCCACATGAGTACCGACACGGTCACCGCCATCGCCGACGACTACCGCGTCAGCCAGACGTAGGCGGCGAACCGCCCGGTGGTCTGCTCCCGCCGGTACGAGAACAGTTCCTTCGACTCGATGGTGCAGCGCGGGTCGTGCCGGACCTCGGCCACGCCGGCGCGGGTCAACTGCCCGGCGATGCCCGCCCGTACGTCCAGTCCGGCGGTGCCCTGGGTGGTGGTCGCCCACGCCTCGGGGAGCGTGGCGCAGATCTCCTCGCGCATGGCGTCGGGCACCTCGTAGCACGCGCCGCAGGCGGTCGGCCCGATGAAGGCGACCATCCGGGCCGGGTCGGCGCCCTTGGCGACCATGGCGTCGACGGTGGCGGGCACGACGCCGGCCACCGTTCCCACCCGTCCTGAGTGCGCGGCGCCGACGACCCGGGCCACCGGGTCGGCCAGCAGCACCGAGGCGCAGTCGGCCGCCAGCGCGGCCAGCGCGAGGCCGACCTCGGAGGTCACGACGGCGTCGAGCGGCGGCGCGTCCGGGCCGAAGGGCGCGGTCACATCGGCCACCGTCGCACTGTGCACCTGGCGCATGTGGACGACCCGTGAGGTGTCGAGACCCAGCTCGAACGCGGTCAGCTGCCGGTTGCGGCGGACGGCGGCCGGGTCGTCGCCGGTGGCCCCGCCGAGGTTCCTGCTGTCGTACGGGGCCCTGCTCACCCCGCCGTGCCGGTCGGTGACGGCGTACCGCACTCGCGGTGCCAGTTCCATGCGCGGTCTCCCTCGGTCGGCCTGTGCCAGCAGCGTACGGCCCCGGCCGGTACCGGCCGGAGCGGCGGCCCGCCCCGGAGGGCCCGCGCCGGTTGCCGGATCACCCGGCGGTACGGCCGGCGAGCGCTTCCACCGCGGCGGCGACCGCGTCCGGGCTGGAGATCATCGTCAGATGGCGGGCGCCGGGGATCAGTGTCGGGGCGGGGGCTCCGATGCGTGCGGCGGTCTCGGCCGGCGTCCGCCGGCTGAACACGTCGTCCTGCGCGCCGAACACGGCAGCCTTGGGCACATCCACCTGGCGCAGCCCCGCCAGCCGGTCGGCGGACATGCCGGGTACGCCCTCGCCCAGCATGCTCCACAGGGCGCCCTCGGCGCCCGCCACCCGCAGCGGCCGCCGCCACTGGTCGAGACCCGCGCCGTCCAGCCGCGGGCAGCCGGGCCCGCACTGGGAGTCGTACACCTTGCGGATCAGCCGGTCGGAGCCGAGCCCGAGCCGCAGCAGGGTGGTGCGGTACGGATCGATCAGCACGTAACGCAGCGCGGGCGGCGGGCCGGCGCCCGTGTCGAGGGCGTCGCCGTCGAGGAGCATCACCCCGCCGATCCGCCCGGGCGCGCGCAGCGCGGCCTCGGCGACCATCGCCGCGCCGCTGGAGTGGCCGACCAGGATCGGGCGCTCACCGGGACCGCCCAGCCGCATGGCGTCGAGGAAACCCAGCAACTGCCGGGTGAAGTGGTCGACGGTGTACGGGCCGCTCCGCTCGCTGTACCCCGAGCCGGTCAGGTCCAGGGCGTACACCCGGTGGTTCCGGGCGAGCAGCGGGGCCAGCCGCGACCAGGTGTCGGCCGACTCGAAGGCCCCGTGCACGAGGACGACGGGCGAGCCCGTCCCGCCCCACGCCTGGTAGCGGGTGTGGACACCGGCCGCCTCGACGTACGTCAGCCCCGGTGGCGGCGCGGCCCGGTCGGAGGTGAACACGTTGTACACGAACGACGCGGCGGTCACCGTGACCAGCAGCGCCGCACAGACCAGCGCGGTACGCCGGGCCCACCACCGCAGCCGGGAGCGCCGCGGGGCCGGGGCGGGACCGGACGGCGCCTCCGCGGGCACCTCCGCCGGCGCATCGGCGGCGGGCGCCTGCGGGACGGTGTCCGCGGCGGACTCTTCGTTCGTTCGTGCGTGTTCCAAGGCGGCTGTCCCGGTCGTCGATGGCCCGTCGGGGGCGGACCGCCCCCACGGACACTCTCGCCCCCGGCCGCTCTCCGCCGCGTCCGGCGCGAGGAGGGGCCGGCGCTACTTCGTCCGCGGCAGCCGGTCCGCGGCGCGTACTCCCGGGGGAGCAGCGCCGCGGCCCAGGCCCTATCCGTGCAGCCGGACCGGGATCTCCTGCCAGCCGTAGGCGATGAACGACGGGACCTGCCGCAACTCATCCGCCTTGACCGCGAGTTGGAGGTCCGGGAAGCGCTCGAAGAGCGCGGGGAGCGCGGTGAGGGCCTCCATCCGGGCCAGCGGGGCGCCGATGCAGCGGTGGACGCCGATGCCGAAGGCGAGGTGGTCGTCCGACTTCCGGGCGGCGTCGAACTCGGCGGCGCCCGGCCCGTAGTGCTCCGGGTCCTGGCCCGCGGCGGCGAACGTGGTGACGATGGCGTCGCCCGCCGGGATCGTCACGCCCTCGATGGTGATGTCGGAGACGGCGAACCGCAGCGGGAGCGACGCGATGGACGGCGCGACGCGCAGCACCTCGTCGATGACGCCGTCCCAGCCGATCTCGCCGGCGCGGACCGCCGCGAGCTGCTCGGGGTGCTGCAGCAGCGCGACCACGGCGTTGCCGATGAGGTTGACGGTGGTCTCGAAGCCGGCGCCGATGACGAGGAGCAGGGTGTAGAGCAGCTCCTCGTCGCTGAGCCGGTCGCCCTCCTCGTCACGGACCTTGATGAGCTCCGTGGTCATGTCGTCGCCGGGGTGCTCGCTCTTGTGGCCGATGAGCGCGGGCAGCACGGTGCCGATCTGGTGCTGGACGGACGCGGCGTGCTCCGGGCTGGGATCGGAGGTGTCCATGATGGCGGCGATCAGCCGGCCGGTGTCCTCGCGCAGCTCGTCCGGGACACCGAACAGCTCGCAGATCAGCTGCATCGGCAGCGGGTGCGCGTAGCCGGCCCGTACGTCGACCGGCTCGCCCGACGCGCCCGAGGCGTCGAGCCGGTCGAGGAGCTCGGTGGTGATCTGCTCCACCCGGGCGCGCATCGCCTCGGTGCGCCGGGCGGTGAAGCTGGGGGCGACGAGCTTGCGCAGCCGGGTGTGGTCCGGGCCGTACGTCGACAGCATGTTGACCACCCCGACCCAGCCCATGATCCAGCCCCAGGCCGGGTGTTCGCCGATCTCCGGGAACAGCGACCAGTGCTTGCGCGGGTCCTTGCTGACCCGTGGGTCCAGGATCAGCGCCTTGAGGGTGTCGTAGCCGGTGGGCGCCCAGGCGGGGATGCCGCCCGGCAGCTCGACGGCCACCACTGGGCCGAGAGCACGCAGCCGGGCGCTCTCGGCGGGGATGTCGGCGCCGAACGGGTCGATGGCCACACGGGGGGACACGGTCATGCTCGGTCTCCAGGCTGGTCGGGGATACGCGGGGTGAAGCGGACGGGAAGCGCCTTCAGGGAGCGGTGGAACGGTCCCGGGCGCCAGCTGAGGTCCTCGCGCGGGGTGGTCGCCGTCAGGTCGGGCAGCCACTGGGTGAGCCGCTCGATGGACTCGGTGGCGATCAGCAGGGCCTGCTGCTTCACGGGGCAGGCGTGCTCGCCCGCCGACCACGACAGATGCGAGGCGTCGCGGGGGTGGTGGGCCCCGGCGAACTCCTGCTCGGAGAAGAGCGCGAGGGCGCCGTAGGAGACGACGACGGGGACGGCCGCCTGCACCCAGACACCGTGGAAGCTCAGCGACTCGCGGGCGTAGAGGATGCCGTAGTTCGCCAGCGGGGTCTCGTACCGCAGCACCTCGACGACCGCTTCCATGACCGGGCGCGAACCGCTGGTCAGCGTCGAGTAGTAGGCGGGGTTGCCGAGGATGCGGGACAGCGCGTTGGAGACGAGGTTCGCGCTGGGTTCATGGCCCGCGCCCAGGGTCAGGAAGACCTGCCAGACGACCTCTTCCGGGGTCAGCTCCAGCGGGTGGTCCAGCAGCCAGCTCGTCAGGTCCTCGCCGCGCTGCGCGCTCTTGGCGCCGACGAGCCCCATGACGTAACTGCCGTACTCGGCCTCGCCCTCGGCGGAGTCGGCGCCGCCCTCCATCATCTTGCCCAGCGCCGCTTCGAGCCGGCCGCTCTCGCTGTCCGGCAGGCCGAACAGGTTGTTGAAGATCAGCGACATCAGCGGGCGGGCGAAGTCGGCGACGAGGTCGGCGCTGCCCGCCGGGCCGAACCGGTTCACCAGGACGTCCACCGCGTGGTGCACCCGCTCACGCAGGTCGTGCGGCTCCACGAGGTCGAAGGCGTCGACCAGGGTGCGGCGGTAGCGGATGTGGGCGTCGCCGTCGGAGAACAGGGTGTTGGGGCGCCAGCGCATCATGCCGAGGATCGGCGAGTCCTCGGCGACCGTGGCCTCCCACGGCCGGGGGTCGTGCGACCAGGTCTCGGGGTCGTGCAGCACCTCGAGGGCGGCTCGCCGGTCGGTGACGACGTACGCGGGGATGCCGGGCGCGAGCTCGGCCCAGCCGATCGGGCCCTGGGCCTTCAACGTCGCGTAGTAGGCGTGCGGGTCGGCGGCGAAGCCGTCCTCCCACAGGCGCACCGGCGCGGACAGCGAGAAGGTCTCGGCGGGGGCGGGATAGGGAGAGGGGTTCACCAGGTCTCCGGACGGTCGCGGGCTATCAGGTGCTGGACGAGGGCGAGCAGCGAGTCGATGGAGGAGTTGGCGTCCCGGGCGTCGCAGCTCACCATCGGCGTGCCGGGATCCAGGTCCAGGGAACGGCGGAGCTGGTCCTCGGTGTACGGCCGCGAGTCGGGGAACGTGTTGAGCGCCACGGCGTACGGCAGCCCCGTCTCCTCCACCAGGCCGAGCACGTCGAAGGAGTCGTCGATACGGCGGGTGTCGACCAGCACCAGCGCGCCGAGCGCCCCGTAGGCGATGTCCGCCCACAGGGAACGGAAGCGCTCCTGGCCGGGAGTGCCGAACAGGTAGAGCACGACGCCGCCCGCCAGGCTGATCCGCCCGAAGTCGATGGCGACCGTGGTGGTGGTCTTGTCCCGCACCCCGGCCAGGTCGTCGACCTGGACCGACGCCTCGGACATGTGCTCCTCGGTGTGCAGCGGACGGATCTCCGAAACCGAGTCGATCAGCGTGGTCTTGCCCACCCCGAACGGGCCCGCCACCAGGATCTTCACCAGATCGCGGGCGCTGTCCGGCAGGTGCAGGCCACCGGTGCCGGTGCTACTGCTTGAGGGCGCGGAGGCCATCGGCCACTCTCTTCAACAGGTCGGGGTCGTGCAGGGCGGCCAGGGGTACCGGCGGGCGGGCGCTCACCAGCCCCAGGTCGATCAGATCGGCGGCGAGGACGCGTACGGCGGAGACCGGCAGCTCCAGCAGGGCCGCGGTCTCCACCACGGTCAGCGAGCCGCCGTCCAGCGCCTTGAGCAGCGCGTGCCGGGCGGCGGGGAGCCCGTCGGGGACGTGCTCCCCGCCGGTCAGCACCGAGAGGCGCTCCAGGCTGTTGCGGCTCGGCCGCGCCACCCCGCCGGTGGACAGATACGCGGGGACCAGGGGGCGGCCGCTCCGGCGGCCCGTCATACCGGAGAGCCGCCATCGGCTCCCCGGGGCGCGGCGGCCATCGCCTTCTCACCGAGCCGTGCCACCTGCGAGTGCACCCGGTGGGCGAGCAGGTCCAGCCGGACCTCCGGGTCGCCGAAGGCGGCCACGACCGAGCCGTGCCTGGTGGGCGCGACCAGGATGTAGCCGTGGTCGGACTCGATGACGATCTGGCGGATCTGTGCGTCGTCCTGGTCCGCGAAGGCCGCGGCGGCCGCCCGGCACGCGCCCTGCACCGTGCTGGTGATCGCGGCGGTGCGCTCCGCGGTGGCCTGCGACAGTGCCGCGGAGAACCCGGAGACCAGCCCGTCCCTGGTGAGCAGGACGGCCGCCCGGACGTGCGGGATCTCCAGAATCGGGTCGAGCACCCACGCCGTGTCACCGGCTTCTCGGCTGGTCATCGCGGGTCGTTCCCTTCGGTTTCGAGTGCGGATCGGGCCGCGGCGGTCCCGGACTGCAGGGCGCCGAGCGCGGCGGCCGCCTCCTCGGGGGTCCGCTCCCGCACCCGCGGTGCGGCCGGCTCGGCCGCCGCCTGGGCGGGCACGGCGTCGGCGCGGGCCCTGCGGCGGCGCTGCGGCAGGGCGTCGCCGTCCGGCGCGGGTTCATGGGTGATGACGGCGGAGTCGCGCGCGGCGACGGGGGCCGCCGGCTGCGCCGTGGTGTGCGCGGCCGTGTGCGTCCGCGTGTGCGGCACGGGCCGCGCCTCCGCCGGCGCCTCCGGGCGGGTGGAGCGCGGAGTGCTGGCGGCGGGCGGCCGTTCGACCGGGTCGATCCGGCTGAGCAGGTGGTTCTTGACGAGCAGCACCGCGCGGACGCCGCCGTAGGGCGACGGCGACGACAGGTCGACGGACAGGTCGAACTTCCGGGTCAGCTGGCCGATCGCGGCCAGCCCCATCCGGGGCGGGTCGCCCAGCTCGGACAGCAGGATCGGGTCACGTCCCGCCACCATCCGCTGCGCGTAGGCCCGTTCGTCCGTGGCCATGCCGACCCCGGCGTCGTCGATCGTGACCGAGACGCCGTGGTGGGCGCGTTCGAGGTTCACCGTGACCTCGGTGTCCGGAGCGGAGTGCCGCAGCGCGTTGTCGAGGAGTTCGGCGACGATGATCGCGACGGGTTCCACGGCGTGCGAGACGAGCGCCATGCCCGGCTCCAGGTGGTTGTGGATCCGCACCCGGTGGTAGCCGACGAGCCGGGACTGGCCACCGGTCACCGCCTCCACCAGATGGGACTCCTCACGGGCCAGCCCCACCCAGGCACCGCACACCACGGCGGTGACCTGCGCGCGCCGCAGCGACTGCTCGTTCTCGTGGTCGAGGGCGAACAGCGTCTGCGACAACTCCGGGTCGTCGTAGCGCTGTTGCATGCCGCGCAGGACGTCCTGCAGCCGGTACAGCCCGGCCTGGATGTCCCGGGTGGCGCCGCGCATGCCCGCGCGGGCGGCCGCGTCGACCCGTTTGCGCTCCTGCGCCATGGCGGTCAGCAGCCCGTCCAGGACACTGTCCAGGCCCGCGCCAAGACCGGTGCCGGCGAGCTCCGGGTGGAGCGGCCCCGGCACCTGGATGTGCGGGTGGGCGGCGCGGGTGGCCTCGGCCGGCATGCGCTGGTTCGCCAAGTGGACGATCTCGGCGGTGAACGCGTCTGCGGAACGGCCGATTTCCTGCCGCGCGCCGTCCAGATGGGTGCGCAGGGCGGCGATCTCCTCGCCCTGCCGGGCCCGGTGACGGCGCGAGCGCAACAGCCCGCCCCCCAGGACGAACGCCAACACGGTCCCGGCGGCCAGGCCGCCGGCGGCCAGGTCCGGTATTTCGATCATCGAATGGACCTCAGGGAGATCAGGGAGCGGGGGGAACGGGGCACCATCCGCCCCGAAAGCGGATCCGCACAGTACACACCGCGACCGACTGATCCCGCACTGTTTTGAGGGAAGATCCTTTCGAATTTGGCCATTCGCGGGTCAGTTCTGTCCGAAGTGTCGGACTGCGCCTCGGCATTGTGAACGGCGCTCCTTTCGGAACGCGCCCTAGTGCGCCTCGTCCAACGCGTCCAGCAGGCGCATCAGGGAACTGCCCAGACCCCACTGGGCGGCGAGGGCTTCGAGGACCTCGGGGTCGGCGGGCTCGGTGGGCAGGGCCGGGTTGAACGCGGGGAGCGGGACGTCGGGGGCGACCGTGACGACCTTGGGGGCGACGTCCAGGTAGTCCGAGGCCTCCAGGATGCCCCGGCGCTTGGCGGGGGTGAGCTTGGAGACCGGGTCCGCGGCGGCACGCCGGACCCCGGCCAGGTCGCCGTGCTCGTTGATGAGCTGCGCGGCGGTCTTCTCGCCGATGCCCTTCACCCCCGGCAGGCCGTCGCTGGCGTCGCCGCGCAGCGCCGCGAAGTCGGCGTACTGGTCGGCACGGACGCCGTAGCGTTCGAGGATGACGTCCTCGGTGATGAAGTCGCAGTCGCCGACACCCTTGCGGGGGTAGAGCACGCGCACGCCGCGGGCGTCGTCGACCAGCTGGAACAGGTCGCGGTCACCGGTGACGATGTCGACCGCCCACAGGGCCTGGCCGGCGAGCGTCCCGATGACGTCGTCCGCCTCGTAACCGGCGACGCCGACGCGGGCGATGCCGATGGCGTCGAGGACGGCCTCGATGACGGGGACCTGCGGGGAGAGCGTGTCGGGGATCTCCTCGGTGTCCGGTCCCGACGCACCCTCGGGCGCCTCCTCGGCGACGCGGTGCGCCTTGTAGGAGGGGATGAGGTCGACCCGCCACTGCGGCCGCCAGTCGGCGTCCATGCAGGCGACGATCTCGTCCGGGCTGTGGTCGGTGACCAGCCGGGTGATGAAGTCCAGCAGCCCGCGCACCGCGTTGACGGGGGTGCCGTCGGGTGCCTTCACCGACTCCGGGACGCCGAAATAGGCGCGGAAGTACAGGCTCGCGGTGTCGAGCAGGAGCAGCTTGTTCGGGCGCGCGTCAGTCACGCGGCCAGCATGGCACGCCCGCGCGGGGTGATTCCGGCGCCGCCGCGCCGGGCCGCACGGCGCCCGCGGTGCTCTTGCGCCGAATGTGACGAGATATGACCTGAGTCACCGTTGCGTTTGGTTTGCATAAGGGGGGGCAGCCGCCGGACTTGAAGTGAGCGACCCACAAGCGGGGGCTGTGCGTCGCTCTTCCTGCGAGCCGCGAGGTATATGTGTCAAGGCTGCAAGTTGAGCATCTGTACAAGGTCTTCGGGCGACAGCCCGAAGAAGCGGTCCGCCGGCTCGAAGCGGGCGCGGACCGCGACGAGCTGCGCGAGGACGGTGTCACACCAGCCGTCATCGATGCCTCCTTCGAGGTGAGCGAGGGCGAGGTCTTCGTCGTCATGGGCCTGTCCGGATCGGGCAAGTCCACCCTCCTGCGCACGCTCAACGGACTGCTTCCCCCCACTGCCGGACGCGTACTGTTCGACGGCCAGGACCTCACCGCGCTGAACGACACCGAGCTGCGCCGCGTGCGCTCGCACAGCATCAGCATGGTCTTCCAGCACTTCGCGCTCTTCCCGCACCGCAGCGTGCTGGAGAACGCGGCCTACGGCCTCGAGGTGCAGGGCGTCGCCCGTGCCGAGCGTGAGCGCCGGGCCGGCGAGGCACTGGAGATGACCGGGCTCGGCGGCTGGGAGAAGTCCTGGCCCGACCAGCTGTCCGGCGGTATGCAGCAGCGGGTGGGCCTGGCCCGCGCGCTCGCCACCGAAGCCCCCGTCCTGCTGATGGACGAGGCGTTCAGCGCGCTGGACCCGCTGATCCGCCGCGAGATGCAGCAGCAGCTGGTGGACCTGCAGAAGACCCTGCACAAGACCATCGTCTTCATCACGCACGACCCCCACGAGGCGGTGCGCCTCGGGAACCGGATCGCGGTGATGCGCGACGGCCGGATCGTCCAGAACGGCACCGTCGAGGAACTCCTGCTGCAGCCCGCCGACGACTACGTCGCCTCCTTCATGGAGGACGTGGACCGCGGCCGGGCGCTGGCAGGCGTCAGCGCGGGCTCCGCCGGCACCCCGGGCAGCACCCTCGGAAAGGAGTCGGCCGATGCCTAGGCTGCAACTCGGCGACTGGATCGACAGCGCCGTCACCTATCTGCGTGACCACTTCGCCTGGCTCTTCGACATCATCACCAACGTCGTGTCCGGTATGTACGACGGCCTGGACGCCGTGCTCGGCGCGCCGGCACCGCTGCTGCTCGCGGGGATCCTCGCGGTCGTCGCCCTGTGGCTGCGCGGGCCCACCGCGGCCGTGCTCACCTTCGCCGGCTTCGCGCTCATCGACTCGATCCAGCAGTGGGACCAGGCGATGGCGACCCTGTCGCTGGTGCTGGTCGCCACGGTGATCACCATCGTGCTCGCGATACCGCTCGGCATCTGGGCGGCCCGTAACCGCACCGTCAGCGCGGTGCTGCGGCCGGTACTGGACTTCATGCAGACGATGCCCGCCTTCGTCTATCTGATCCCGGGCATCTTCTTCTTCGGCGTCGGCCAGGTGCCCGGCGTCATCTCCTGCATCGTCTTCGCGATCCCGCCGGGCGTCCGGATGACCGAACTGGGCATCCGGCAGGTCGACGGCGATCTCATCGAGGCCGCCGAGGCGTTCGGCACCACCTCGCGCAACACCCTGCTGCGGGTGCAGCTGCCGCTCGCGCTGCCGACCATCATGGCCGGCATCAACCAGGTCATCATGCTTGGCCTGTCCATGGTCGTGACCGCGGGCATGGTCGGCGGCGGAGGTCTGGGCGCATCGGTCTTCACCGCGATCAGCCAGGTCAACATCGGGCTGGGCTTCGAGGGCGGCATCTCCGTCGTCATCCTGGCCATGTACCTGGACCGGATGACCTCCTCGCTCGGCACCCGGGTCTCACCGCTCGGCCGCCGCGCCACCGCGGCCCTGACGTCCGTCCGCGGTGCCAGCATCTGGAACTACCGGCCGCAGACCGGCATCGCGGTCGTCGGTGTGGTCGTCCTCGCCCTCGTGGCGGGCGGCATGAACATCTTCGGCGGCTCGGCCGACACGAACACCGCCGCCGCGGGCAAGAACGTCGGCGACGGCCGCTCGGTGAACATCGGCTACATCCCCTGGGACGAGGGCATCGCGTCCAGCTTCCTGTGGAAGGAAGCGCTGGAGGAGCGCGGCTACCAGCCCAAGCTCTCGCAGTACGACGTCGGTGCGCTCTACACCGGGCTGTCCGCCGGGAAGCTGGACTTCCAGACCGACGCCTGGCTGCCGACCACCCACCAGTCGTACTGGGACAAGTACAAGGACAGCCTGGACGACCTGGGCTCCTGGTACGGCCCGACCTCCCTCGAACTCTCCGTCCCCTCCTACGTCAAGGGCGTCGACTCGCTGGCCGACCTCAAGGGGCAGGGCGGCAAGTTCAAGGGCCGGATCATCGGCATCGAGCCGGGCGCCGGCATGATGAAGGCGCTCAACGACAAGGTCCTCAAGCAGTACGGCCTGGAGGGCGAGTACCAGGTCACCACCGGCAGCACCGCGAGCATGCTGGCCCAGCTCGACCGGTCGCTGAAGGCCAAGGAGCCCGTCGTCGTCACCCTGTGGTCCCCGCACTGGGCCTACAGCAAGTACGACCTGAAGAAGCTCAAGGACCCGATGGGCGCCTGGGGCGCCGGTGACGGCCTGCACACCCTGACCCACAAGGGGTTCGCGGCCAAGGAGCCGCAGGTCGCCCAGTGGCTCAAGGACTTCAAGCTCACCGAGCCGCAACTCAGCAGTCTGGAGGCGGCCATCCAGGACGCCGGACAGAACCATGAGCAGGACGGCGTGCGCGCCTGGCTCAAGAAGAACCCCGGCCTGATCGACAAGATCGCGCCGGTGAAGAAGCCGGCGGCGGCCGCCAAGGGCTGACCGGCTGCCCGGCCGCGCGACCTGACGGTGCGCGCCGGGCCCCGACCACGCGCCGTACGGTAGGCCGGTGACTCATCGTCCTGCCGTACGGCGCGTGGTTTCGCTTGTCCCCTCACTGACCGAGGCGGTGGCGGGGACCGCCCCCGGGCTGCTGGTCGGCGCGACCGACTGGTGCAGCCACCCGGCCGGTCTGGAGGTGACCCGGATCGGCGGGACCAAGAACCCGGACATCGCCCGGATCACCGCCCTCGCGCCCGACCTCGTGATCGCCAACGAGGAGGAGAACCGCGCACCGGACGTCGCCGAACTGCGAGCCGCCGGGGTGCCGGTCCTGGTCACCGAGATCCGCGACCTCGACCAGGCCTTCGCCGAACTCCACCGGGTGCTGGTCGACGGCTGCGGCCTGGAACGTCCCGGCTGGCTCGACGAGGCGGCGGCCGCCTGGCGCGCGCTGCCCGTCCCCGGGCGGCGGCTGCGCGCGGTCGTCCCGATCTGGCGGCGGCCCTGGATGGTGCTCGGCCGGGACACCTTCGCGGGCGATCTGCTCGCCCGGCTGGGCGTGGACAACGTGTACACGGAGCACGCCGACCGCTATCCGGCGATCCCCGTCGAGGAGCTGCGCGCCGCCGGCGCCGATCTGGTGGTGCTGCCCGACGAGCCGTACGCCTTCACCGCCGACGACGGCCCGGAAGCCTTCCCCGGCCTGCCCGCCGCGCTCGTCGGCGGCCGTCACCTCACCTGGTACGGCCCCTCGCTCACGGCCGCGCCCGCCGCGCTCAGCGCGGCACTGCGAGCAGCGATCCGCTGAGCAGCCCGCGCACCGTCCGCGTACCGGCGACCGCCCAGGCCGCCACGAGGACGACGTACAGCGCGGCCGCGAGCCACGCGAAGGCGTCGAGGCCGGTGTGCCGGGCCAGGCCCGCGGCGCCCGTGACACAGGTGCCGACGGGGAAGGTGAAGGCCCACCACGTCATCGCGAACGGCATCCCGCGGCGTGCCGCCCGCACCACCAGCGCCGCGGCCAGCGCCAGCCAGAGCAGGGCGAAGCCCATCACCGGCACCCCGTACAGCACGGCGAACCCGCTCATGGCCGCCGCGTA
This sequence comes from Streptomyces sp. H39-C1, assembly GCF_027158125.1. Taxonomy (NCBI): domain Bacteria; kingdom Bacillati; phylum Actinomycetota; class Actinomycetes; order Kitasatosporales; family Streptomycetaceae; genus Streptomyces; species Streptomyces sp. H39-C1. The sequence continues at coordinate 23,643 of NZ_JAPVLS010000035.1, read as the reverse complement.
CGGTGCCTGGACGACGCCCGGTGCGGCGTCGGCGAGCTGGTTGACGGCCGTCGTGGACTGGCCGAGCGGGCCGAGGACCAGGAAGAGCGTCGGGGTCAGCGCGAGCGGCAGCGGCCCGTGCTGCACGAGCCGGCCCCAGATCAGCGGCAGCATCACCAGGGTGCCCAGCAGGCTCAGCCCGAACATCGCGTAGCAGCCCAGCAGCATCGCCTCCTGCCACTGGCCGGCGGGCAGATGCGCGATCAGCGCCGGGCCGAGCGCGGCCGACACCATCGGCGCCACCACCGGCAACAGCCAGACGGGAGAGGCACTGCCCGGCTCGACGCGGTGCCGGGTGATCATCAGATACGGGACCGTCGCCGCGATCAGCAGCCCGCTGACGGTGCCCGCCGTCCAGAGCACGGAGTCCGCGGCGACCGCGGCGGTCCGCCCGATCACGGGGGAGCCCAGGCTCAAAGTGCCGCCCCCGACCGCGAGCAGCGCCATCGGCAGACAGCCGTAGAACGGGGCGACGGCCGGGTCCAGCAGATGCCGGCGGGCCTGGTCGCCGTGGCGGAGCCAGTGCGCGGCACGGGCGGTGAGCAGCGTGGCCAGCAGTCCGGCGGAGAGCGCCCAGACGACGGTGCAGGCGGTGTGCAGACCGGGGACGCGCACCGGCAGGGCGGCGCCCGCGGTGGCGACGATGGCGGTGCCCATCACGGTGGCGTACCAGTTGGGACCGAGGTGACGCAGGGCGCCGGAGCGGATCTCCAGATCGTGGAGAGCGCGGGCCCGTACAGGGGCGAGGGTGGTTGCCATGCTGTCCACGTTCCCCGCCCGGCGGCCCGGCCGGAAGGCGGCGCAGGTCTATGGGGGCATAACCTGGGCTTATGAGTTCAGACAGTGACACCGGTGACCGCGTCCCCCGGGCGGGCCTGGGCCACCGGGTGCCCGACCTCGGCGCGATGGAGCTGCTGCTCGCCGTCGCCCGGCTCGGCAGCCTCGGCCGGGCCGCCCGCGAGCTGGGCATCAGCCAGCCGGCCGCGAGCAGCCGGGTGCGGGCCGTGGAACGGCAGCTGGGCGTCGCGCTGGTGAACCGCTCGCCCACCGGCTCCACCCTCACCGACGCGGGCGCGCTGGTCACCGAGTGGGCGCGGCGGGTCGTGGAGGCGGCGGAGGCGTTCGACGCCGGAGCGCGGGCGCTGCGCACCCGCCGTGACTCCCGGCTGCGGGTCGCGGCGAGCATGACCATCGCCGAATATCTGCTGCCGGGGTGGCTGATCGTGCTGCACGGCCGGCACCCCGACACCGCCGTGTCGCTGTTCGCCGGGAACTCGGCGGACGTCGCGGAACGTGTCATCAGCGGCGGCGCCGACCTCGGATTCGTCGAGGGGACGGATGTGCCGGGCGGTCTGGACGCGGCGGTCATCGCGCACGACCGGCTGGTCGTCGTGGTGGCGCCGTCGCACCGCTGGGCGCGGCGGCGCAAGCCGCTGTCCGCGGCCGAGCTCTCCGCCACCGCCTTCATCCTGCGCGAGCAGGGCTCCGGCACCCGCCAGGTGCTGGACGCCGCCCTCGCCGGACACGGCGGCCTCGCCGTACCGCTGCTCGAACTCGCCTCGACCACCGCGCTCAAGGGGGCCACGCTGAGCGGCGCGGGTCCGGCGGTGCTCAGCGAACTGGCGGTGGCCGACGAGCTGGCCGCCCGCCGGCTCGTCGAGGTCCCGGTGGAGGGCATCGCGCTGGAACGCGTCCTGCGCGCCGTCTGGCCCACCGGCCACCGCCCGACGGGACCCGCCCGCGACCTGCTGTCGCTCACCCGCCGGCCGGCGTGACGGGACCTACGGCGGGATACACGACAGGACGAGCGGCGGGACCTGCGGCGGACGGGTGCCGGGCGGGCGGCACCGCCCGGCACACCGCCCTGCCGGTCATGTGACCTGCCTGTAACCGCCGTACTTACGGGATTCTCATGCTGTGGCCTTAGGGTGACGGCCGTGACCATGACGACCCCGCCCGGCTGGTATCCAGAGCCCGGGCACACAGGCAACGGCCCGGCCCTGGAACGGTGGTGGGACGGCGCCGCGTGGAGCGAGTACACGCGGACCGCCCAGGCCCCGGCCGACCAGGCCGCGGCCCCCGGCATCCCGTCCTACGCGGCCTATCCCGGTGGCGGCGTGCCGGACCGGCCGGCCCGCAGGGGAGGCGTGATCGCGATCGGCATCATCGCGGTCCTCGTCCTCGTCGGCGGTGTGGTCGGCGGCGTCGTCATGCTGAAGAACAGCGATGGTGACAAGGGCTCCGACCAGGCGGCCACCAGCGCGCCGACCACCCCGGGCGACGGGCCGAGCGGTTCGGACGGACCGTCGCAGGGTCCCGACCAGGCGCCCCGGACCAGTGGTGTGGTCGTGGACGCCCTGGACAAGATCAGTCTACCGATCCTGCCCGGCTGGCAGGGCAAGACCGGCGCCGGCGGCGCGGGCCTGACCATCGGCGGCTACCCGTGCGTCTCCGACCCGGCCAAGAACTGCGTCCGCGGCGGTGTGTTCTCCGTGCCGGCCGTGGCGTACAAGCTCAAGAGCACGACGCCCGAGGCCGCCGCCAAGGAGGACATCCCGCTCAACGCGGACCAGTCCTACGAGGGCGGGCTCACCTCCCACAAGGAGCTGCTGTCGCAGCCGGTCACCGTCGCCGGGCAGCAGGGGTACCTGGTGCGCTGGCAGGTCGTGACGAAGGTCGGCGACGACGGCTACGTCCAGTCGCTGGTCTTCCCGTCACCGGCCGGCCCGCAGCAGCTCGTCGTGGTCCGCTACGGCTTCGACATCAACGCGCAGGCCCCCGGGCTCGACGTCATGGACCAGATCACCAAGGGCATCAAGGCCGCCGGCGGCTCCGGCGGCTCCGGCGGCACGGGCGGCACCGGCGTCTGACCGCGCGCCCGCCGGCCGCCGGAAACGGTGCCGGCGGGGCGGGCGGAGCCGGGGCGCTCACAGGAACGTCTTGCCCTCGCCCCGGTAGGTCGGCACCGTCGCGGTGACCCGGTCGCCCTCCACGAGCTGCAGCTCGGCGAAACGCTCGCACAGCTCCCCGGCCTTGGCATGCCGGAACCACACCTTGTCGCCGATCAGCAGATCGTCCGCGGGGGATCCGAGCAGCGGCGTCTGCACCTCGCCGGGACCCTCCTGCGGGTCGTAGCGCAGCCCCTGCGGAAGGTACGGCACGGGCAGCCGGTCGGCGCCCGCGGCGCCCGACGCCGGATAGCCGCCGCCCAGCACGGTCACGATGCCCACCCCGGGACGGCGCACCACCGGCTGTGCGAACAGCGCCGCCGGACGCCCCCGGAACGACGTGTAGTTGTCGAAGAGCCGCGGCACGAACAGCCCGGAGCCGGCCGCGATCTCGGTGACCGCGTCCTCCGCCGCCGTGTGCTGCACACTGCCGGTCCCGCCACCGTTGACGAACTCCAGCTCGGGAGCGACGGCGCGCACCGCCCGCACCACCTCGGCCCGCCGGACCGCCAGTTCCTTGCGCGCGGCGGCCTGCATCAGCCGGATCGCGCGCGAGCGCAGCGGCCGGCCCGCCACCGCGTCGCCGACCCCGGCCACATGGCCCTCGTACGCCATGATCCCGGCGAGCCGGAAGCCGGGCCGGCGGGCGATCGCCCGTGCCAGCTCGGCCAGTTGCTCGGGCTCCCGCAGCGGGGAGCGCAGCGCGCCGATCCGTACCCGGCCGCCCAGCATCCGCAGGGACGTGTCGAGTTCCAGACAGACCCTGATCCGCTCCGAGCCGCCGTGGCGGGCCGCGTCGATCAGGTCCAGCTGGGAGATGTCGTCGACCATCACCGTCACGGCGGCGGCCAGTTTCGGATCCCCGGCCAGCTCCGCGAAGCCGTCGCGGTCGGCGGACGGGTACGCCAGCAGCACGTCCTCGAAGCCGGCCCGCGCCAGCCACAGCGACTCGTCCAGGGTGAACGACATGATGCCCGCGAACCCGTCACGGGCCAGCACCCGTTCCAGCAGCGCCCGGCACCGCACCGACTTGGACGCCACCCGGATCGGCTTCCCGCCGGCCCGGCGGGTCAGATCGGCGGCGTTGGCGTCGAACGCCTCCAGGTCGACGATGGCGACCGGGGCATCGAGATGGGCGGTGGCCCGGTCGTACCGGACGCGGTCGGCTGCGGGATCAGACATGCGCGCAGCTTGCCAGACGGTGACTACCGAACGGTAGGGGTCGCGGGTCACGGGCAGGTCCCGGGCTGCGCACGGCCGGGCGGGAGGCACTTCCACGGCACTTCCGGGGCGGATCATCCCGGTACCGCCGGGTCTGGCGGTACCCGCCGCGGCACCCGTCCCGCAGTACCCCCCGCGACCTGCGCCGCTCCCGATCCACGGCATCGCCGGAGCCCGTAGAGTGGCGCCAGACCGTTTCTGACGAATAGCGGCGTCCGCCCGGAGGGCAGGACCTGCCCCGGGCTGGGGCACCTCCCAGCGGCAGCCGTTGGGGCACCTCCCAGCGGTAGCTGGGGGAGATTCGGCAGACACGGTCCGGACCACGTAGGCACATTGCGAGGGGGCACGGGTGAGCACCGGGGTCGAGAACGGAGCGGGGCAGCCGTCCCCTCCGCAGCCGCCCGCCTTCCCCGCGCTCTACCCGACAACCCCGCCGCGGCCCGTGCACCGCCCGGCGGCCCGTGAGCCGATCGCCGCGCGCAGCCCCCAGGAGCGGCCGGCGGAGTGGACGCCCGCACCGCCGACCGTGCCGCGGCCGCCCGCCGCACCACCGGCCGCCGCGTCACCGTTCCTGGCGCGGCACCCGGAACCACCGCGCCCCGGCACTCCGCCGCAGCAGGCACCGCAGCAACAGGCATGGACGCGCTCGGAACCCGAACCACCCGCCGTACCCGAGCCGTTCGCGGTGCCCGCGCCGCCCGCCCGCCGTCCCCGTACGGCCGCCGGCCGGACCGCGTCGGCGCTCTGCCTCGTCCTGGGCCTCGGCCTGTTCACGGGCGCCGCCACCGGCGCCCTGATCAACCACGACCCGGCGGCGGTCGGGACCACCCAAGGCGCCTACGCCCGCGCCGGCGACCTGTGGCACAGCGTGCCGGTCGACACGCTCCTGCCGCCCGTCGTCAGCCGGCCGGGCGCGGGACCCGGTGGCGCCGACCGCACCTACACGCGGATCGGGGTCGCCCCGGCCGCCGGCTGCGCGGGCGCCTTCGACCCGCTGCTGGCGAAGGTGCTGGCCCCGGTGGGCTGCGTGCAGGTGCTGCGCGCCACCTACGTCGACGCCACGTCCAGCCGCGTCACCACCGTGGGCCTGCTCGTCACCGGCGGCGACGCTGCCGGCATGAGCGCGCTGAACCACCGCTGGAACAGCGAACACCTCGGCTCCCGGCTGGATCTGATGCCTCATCCGGTCGCGTTCCCCGGCACCGCGGCGGCCTCCTTCAGCGACGCGCAGCGGGCCAGCTGGACGGTGAGCGTCTCCGCCACCCTCCCCGTCGTGGTCTACGCGGTGAGCGGCTTCGCGGACGGCCGTCCGGTGCCCGAACCACAACCGGCCGCCGCGGCCACCGCGCCGGGCGCCACCTCCGCCCCGGCGCAGGCCGGCCTCGGCACCGACGTCCTCGTCCTCGCCGCCGACCTCGACGCCCGGCTGCGCAAGGCCGTCACGACCGACCCCGCGTCCTCCCAGGGAGCATCGTGAGAAGATCAGCCGCCCTCGGGCGTACCGCCGCCGCTCTGCTGGGAGCCCTGTTCGCCGTGCTGCCGGCCGCGTCCGCCCGCGCCGACTCGGTCCGCGACGCAGAATGGACGCTGGACGCCCTGCACGCGCACGACGCCTGGCGCACGACCCAGGGCGCCGGCGTCACCGTCGCCGTACTGGACACCGGTGTCGACGGCACCCACCCCGACCTGGCGGGACAGGTACTGCCCGGCAACGACCTCATCGGCTTCGGATCCGGTCCGGGCGACAGCACGTGGGCCAAGCACGGCACCGGCATGGCCGCCATCATCGCCGGCCACGGCCACGGCCCGGGGTACTCGCAGGGCGTCCTCGGCATCGCGCCACGGGCCAAGATCCTGCCGGTCCGGGTGATCCTGGAGGAGAAGGACCCCCGGCGCGACGAAGCCCGCGCGAGCAGGGGAAAGGCCGTTCCGGACGGGATCCGCTGGGCCACCGACCACGGAGCCGGCGTCATCAACCTGTCGCTCGGCGACGACAGCGCGACCGCCGCGCCCACCGCGGACTACGACAACGCGATCCAGTACGCCCTCGGCAAGGGCGTGGTCGTCGTCGCGTCGGCGGGCAACGGCGGTGAGCAGGCGGACCGCGCCTCGTACCCGGCCGCCTACCCGGGGGTGATCGCGGTCGCGGCCGTGGACCGGGTCGGCGCGCACGCCTCGTTCTCCACCCGGCGCTGGTACGCCTCCGTCTCGGCGCCCGGTGTCGACGTCATCCTGGCCGACCCCAACCGCAAGTACTACGAGGGGTGGGGGACCAGCCCCGCCTCGGCGTACGTCTCCGGCGCGGTGGCCCTGATCCGCTCCGCCTACCCGAAGCTGGGCCCCGCGCAGATCAAGCAGCTCCTGGAGAGCACCACCCGTGAGCGGCCGGCCGGCGGCCGCAGCGACGCGGTCGGCACCGGTCTGATGGACCCGGCCGCGGCGCTCAAGGCGGCGGCGAAGCTCGAACCCCCGGGCGAGGCGCCGACCCCGGCACCCTCGGCGCGGCGGTACATCCGCGCCGGCCCGACGATCACGCTCTCGCCGGCCGCGGACGGCGGCGGACTCGGCGACGGGGTGGCGGTCGCCTGCGCACTGCTGGGCGGGGTCCTGGTCGGCGCGGCGGCGCTGCTCTGGTTCCGCCCCCGCCTCGGCCGGTCACGACGCCGGGCGACGCACGGAATCCCTACCTGAACACCTGACGATCCCTACTCGAACGCCCCGACCGCCGCCTGCGCGACGTCCTCGGCCAGCGCGATCCCCGCGGCCTGAGTGGTGTTCCCACTGCTCAGGACCGCGACGAGATAGGTGCTCCGGTCCGTGGCGACCTGGCCGATGCTGTTGATGTCCCACAGCCCGGTCGTGCTGCGCTGCAGCCAGCCGTTCTTGAGCGCGGTGTCGGAGGCCGGCACCGCCGCGGCCGTGACGCCCCAGTCCTGGCCGTCGGATATCCGCCCCATCAGCTCCTGCAGATACGTTCGCGAGGCGGCCTCCAGCGGTGAGTCGTCACCGAACACGGCCTGCAGCAGCCGCAGTTGGTCGGCGGCCGTGGTCCTGGTGAGCCCCCACAGGTCGCCGTCGCCGCCCTCGGTCCCGGTCAGCCCGAGGCGTTCGTTGGCCTCGGCGAGACCGTCCGCGCGGCCGACGGAGTGCCAGAGCGCGGTCGCCGCGTCGTTGTCGCTCTGCTCGATCATGACGGTGGCGTTCGCCTTCTCCCCGGCGGTGAGACCGCGCCCGGCGTCCTGCGCCGCCAGCAGCAGCGCCGCGAGGATGTCGACCTTGACGATGCTCGCCGTGTCGTACGTCCCGTCCCCGTACACCGCCTGCGCGCCGGACGCGGTGTCCAGCACGGCGACGGAGAAGTCGGCGTCGGTCGCGTCGGCCATGGTGCCGAGCGCGTCGCTCAGCTCCTGGTCGCGGTCCGCCGCGGATGCCCCGGTCTGCACGCTCTCCCCACCCTCCCCGGCCGGCTGCGCCGCGTCGGAGGAGGCGGCCGGCCGCACGTGTGCCTGGGCCGGCGGCCGCGCCATCGCGCGGACGCCCGCCACCACCCCGCCGCCCGCCAGTACGACGGCCGCGATGGTCGCGATGATGACGGTGCGGCCGGTATGACGGGTCCGGTGCCGGTTGTGAGGTCGCATTCCCACCAGCATTGGAATCGAACCTGCGGGCACGCTGAGACACGGATGAACAAACCGTGAGAAAGCGGGCCGTACGAGCCCGTCGACGGCTGCCGACCGGGTCCCGATACGCTGCCCAGCGTGTCACTCAAGAATATCCCCGACCCGGGCTTCGCCGACGACGACGGTTCGGCCGACGCGGCGCTGGCCACCGCACTCGCCGCCTACGCCGACGACAGCCGGGCCGAGCCCGGTGTACTCGCCGCGCTGCCCGGCGCCCGTCTGCTGGTCCCCGTGGTGGCCGTACTGGGCGAGGTGGAGACCGGCCCTGACGGCCTGCGCCGTGAGAAGACCAGCGACATGGCGGTGCCCACGATCCAGGCCGCCGACGGACGGCGGGCGCTGCCCGCCTTCACCTCGGTGGAATCCCTCGCCCGCTGGCGCCCCGACGCCCGGCCGGTCGCGGTCCCGCTGCACCAGGCGCTCCAGGCCCTCGCGCACGAGAAGGCCGACACCCTGCTGATCGACATGGCGGGCCCGGCCCCGTACGCCCTCACCGGCCCGGCGCTGCGCGCCGTCGCCCTGGGGCGCGAGCACGTGGATCCGCTCGGTGATCCGGAGGTGCTCGGCGCGCTACGCGCGGCCGTCGCCGCCGAACCGGGTGTGCTGCGCGCGTATCTCTCCCCGGCGGGCACCTCGGACGGCACCCTCGGCCTGGTCCTCGCCCCGGACGCGGCCGTGGCCGAGGTGGCCCGGCGGATCGCTACCGCCCTGTCGGCCGACGAGGTGTTGCGGTCCCGGCTGGTCCGCGGGCTCGACCTCGCGCTGCTGGGGCCGGATGCCGAGGTGTCGGGCGAGCCGCTCTTCACGCGTTGAGCGGACCGGTCAGGCCGACGGCCAAGTGACATCCGGTAGGCCCCCACTGTCTGCCGAAGTGTGCGATGTGGTCCTGGGGCCGAGAATGCGAGAGCAGACCGACAGCGCACGCATACGGGCAGTAATCGACGCCAGGAGGCCCCATGGACAAGCGGACAGTGACCTGTGAATTCCTGGGAACGCTGCTGCTGGTCTTCTTCGCCGTCGGATCCGCGGTGCTGGCGGGCGAGTACATCGGCACCCTCGGCATCGCCCTCGCCTTCGGCTTCACGCTGCTGGCGCTGGCCTACGCGCTCGGCCCGATCTCCGGCTGCCATGTGAACCCGGCCGTCACCCTCGGCATGCTGGTCGCCGGGCGCGTCAGCGTCAGGACGGCCGTCGAGTACTGGATCGCCCAGCTGCTGGGCGGCATCGCGGGCGCCGCGCTGCTCTTCCTGGTGGCCAAGCAGGTGCCGGGGCTGAAGACCAGCGGGGCGTTCGGCACCAACGGCTACGGCAGCCGGTCCGCGGTCGGCATCAACATCGGCGGCGCGTTCGTCGTCGAGGTGGTGCTGACGTTCCTGCTGGTGTTCGTAGTGCTCTCGGTCACGCACAAGGTGGCGGTGTTCGGCTTCGACGGCCTGCCGATCGGCCTGGTGCTGGCCGCGATCCACCTGGTCGGCATCCCGCTGACCGGGACCTCGGTGAACCCGGCGCGCAGCCTCGGCCCCGCCCTGTTCGCGGGCGGGGCCGCGCTGTCGCAGCTGTGGCTGTTCATCGTGGCGCCGCTGATCGGCGGCGCGCTGGCGGCTCTGGTGCACCATGTGACCCACCCGCCGACGGCCGCGCGGCACGGCGGCCTCCGGGTGGACGACCTCGCCGACCAGGTCGACGATGCCGCCGGGGACGCCGGGACGGAACGGCCGGAGCCTGCCTGACGCGACCCGGGGCGGCGCGCCCGGCTTCGGTTCAGCTGTAGACGGGACCCGTGAGCTTCTCGCCGGGCCCGTGGCCGGGCTCGTCCGGCACCAGGGAAGCCTCGCGGAAGGCCAGCTGCAGCGACTTCAGACCGTCCTTGAGCGGGGCGGCGTGGTAGGTGCTGATCTCCGGCGCGCCGGCGGTGACCAGGCCGGCCAGCGCGGTGATCAGCTTCCGGGCCTCGTCCAGGTCCTTGTGCTCCGGGCCCTCCTCGGCGAGGCCCAGGTTGACGGCCGCCGCGCTCATCAGGTGGACCGCCACCGTCGTGATGACCTCGACGGCGGGGACGTCCGCGATGTCGCGGGTCATCGCGTCGAAGTCGGGGTTCTGGTTCTCGTCACTCATGGGCCTCACGATAGGCGACCGCGACACAGCCGGATGTCGACGGGTACGATCCCGCCGATTACGGGCTTCCCCAGGTCACTGGTATGCTTGCAAATCGACCGGCCGGACACACCTGTGCCCGGCCCACAAGTGGAGGCTCCGATCTCCCACCCGACCGACCGAGAGGTTGGCGGGTCCGGTCAGGCAGCGTTCTTCGGTGGATGGTTCTTCCGGACACCGAAGTGAGGCACGTGCTGCCCGATGCGCCCCGCGGTGTTCCGTGGCGGTGCTCCCGGTTTTGAGGAGCCCTGCCTGTGACCTGTATGGGGCGTTTTTTGCGTTCCTCGTGCAGGGGTCGGACGACACAGACGTTACGTGGCTGTCCGCCAGGCGGCCGCGTGGTGCAACCGAGGAGGCCCCATCAGCGCCGAGCCCCGCATCGTCGAGCCTCGCATCAACGACCGCATTCGCGTCCCCGAGGTGCGACTCGTCGGTCCCAGTGGTGAGCAGGTCGGCATCGTGCCGCTTGCCAAGGCCCTGGAGCTTGCGCAGGAATACGACCTCGACCTGGTCGAGGTCGCAGCGACCGCACGTCCGCCCGTGTGCAAGCTCATGGACTACGGGAAGTTCAAGTACGAATCGGCCATGAAGGCCCGTGAGGCGCGCAAGAACCAGGCGCACACGGTCATCAAGGAGATGAAACTCCGGCCGAAGATCGACCCGCACGACTACGACACCAAGAAGGGCCACGTCGTCCGCTTCCTGAAGCAGGGCGACAAGGTCAAGATCACGATCATGTTCCGTGGTCGCGAGCAGTCCCGCCCCGAGCTGGGCTTCCGGCTGCTGCAGCGACTGGCGTCCGACGTGGAGGAACTCGGCTTCATCGAGTCGAATCCGAAGCAGGACGGCCGAAACATGATCATGGTTCTCGGTCCTCACAAGAAGAAGACCGAAGCGATGGCCGAAGCCCGCGAGGCAGCGGCCGTTCGCAAGGCCGAGCGTCAGGGTTACGGCTCCGACGACGAGTCGGAAGAGCACGACGAGTCCTTCGACGGCACCGTCGAGAACTCCGAGGGTTCCGAGGAGTCCGCCGAGGCGCCGGTCGTCGAGGCGGCCGAGGAATCGGCCGAGAAGCCTGCCGACAAGCCGGTCGAGGACAACTGAGACCGCGTAAGGCCCCGGGGCACCGTTCCGGGATGGAAGACAGTACTGACGCTCTCCGTCCGCACCTGTTGCGGACGGGAGGGCCAGCGACGAGGAGACTACGGCGACATGCCGAAGAACAAGACGCACAGCGGTGCCAGCAAGCGCTTCAAGGTCACCGGCAGCGGCAAGATCATGCGTGAGCGCGCCGGCCGTCGTCACCTGCTCGAGCACAAGCCGTCGAGCAAGACGCGCCGCCTCGCCGGCACGGTCCAGCTCGCCAAGGCCGACACCAAGAAGATCAAGAAGCTTCTCGGCCTGTGACGGCCGCGCCCCATCGTCCGTGAGGACAACGAGGGGCGCGACGTCCAACCGGGATCCCATCGCTTTCGGGCCGCGTGAGTCCCCCCGCGGTCCCCTACAAGGAGTTATCAAGTGGCACGCGTCAAGAGGGCTGTAAACGCCCACAAGAAGCGCAGGGCAATCCTCGAAGCGGCGAAGGGTTACCGCGGTCAGCGTTCGCGCCTGTACCGCAAGGCCAAGGAGCAGGTCACCCACTCCCTGGTCTACAACTTCAACGACCGCAAGAAGCGCAAGGGCGACTTCCGTCGTCTGTGGATCCAGCGCATCAACGCCGCTGCCCGCCAGAACGACATGACGTACAACCGCCTCATCCAGGGTCTGAACGCCGCCAACATCGAGGTGGACCGCAAGATCCTCGCCGAGCTGGCCGTCAACGACCCCAACGCCTTCGCCGCGCTGGTCGAGGTCGCCAAGAAGGCGCTGCCCACGGACGTCAACGCGCCCAAGGCCGCCTGAGAACGACGCGACGGGGTGCTGCCGGGGTCGCCCCGAGTGACCCCCACGCAGTCCCCGGACCCGCAGGCTGAGCCTGCGGGTCCGTGTGCTGTCCCGGCGCCCAGGGACTACGTCACCTCCCGGATCCACCCCAGAAGCGAGCACTCCCCATGGCGAGCCCCGAGCCCGAGCTGACCTCCTTGCGATCCCCGCGTGTCACCGCGGCCCACCGCCTGGCCAAGCGCAGCTTCCGCGGCAAGGAGCGACGGTTCATCGCCGAGGGCCCGCAGGCGGTCAGGGAGGCCATCAGCCACCCCGGCGGCGCCGCCGGGCGGACGCTCATCGAGCTGTACGCGACCCTCGAGGCCGCCGAGCGGCATGCCGACATCGTCGCGGCCGCCCGCGCGATCGGCGCCCCGGTGCTCACCGCGGCCGACGAGGTCGTCGCCGAGATCTCCGACACCGTCACCCCGCAGGGCATCGTCGGCATCTGCCGCTTCCTGGACTCCCCGTTCGAGGAGATCCTGGCGTCCGCCCCGAAGCTCGTCGCGGTCCTCGCGCACGTCCGGGACCCCGGCAACGCCGGGACCGTGCTGCGCTGCGCGGACGCGGCCGGGGCCGACGCGGTGATCCTCACCGACGCCTCCGTCGACCTGTACAACCCCAAGTGCGTGCGTGCCTCGGTCGGCAGTCTCTTCCATCTGCCCGTCGCCGTCGGAGTGCCCGTCGAGAAGGCCGTCGCCGGTCTGCGCGCGGCCGGAGTGCGGCTGGTCGCCGCCGACGGCGCCGGTGTACGGGACCTGGACGCCGAACTCGACGAGGGCACCATGGGCGGCCCCACCGGCTGGATCTTCGGCAACGAGGCCTGGGGACTGCCGGAGGAGACCCGCGCACTCGCGGACGAGGTGGTGCGCGTCCCGATCCACGGCAAGGCCGAAAGTCTCAACCTCGCGACGGCCGCCGCGGTGTGCCTCTATGCCTCCGCCCGGGCGCAGCGTGCGCCCGGAGGGTGCCGCTCCGTCACATCCAGCTAGTAGGGTTGCGGCCCGGGGGCCCTGAGAAGGGGGGTGCGGAGATGGACGTCGCGGCTACCGAGAGCACCACGCCTGCCATGCTCGCCGGCTGGGCGGCGGGCCTGGGCGAGTACGGACTCACACCGGACGACCTTCCCGACGGACTCGTCGTCGCGGACGAGGACGGCCGGGTCATCTGCTTCAACTCCGCCGCCGCCCGGATCACCGCGCTGCACCCGGCCGATGTGCTGGGCGCGCCGATCGAGCGGGCGCTGCCGCTGGAGGACCTCGAAGGCCGCCGCTGGTGGTCGCTGACCGACCCGTACCAGGGGCTCGCGATCAGGGTGGGCCAGCCGGAACGGAATCTGCTGCTGCCCGGCGGCCGTGAGGTGCTGGTCTCCGCGCGCTATGTGCGCACCCACCCGACCGGTCCGGTCCGCCGGCTCGTCGTCGCCCTGCGCGGCACCGAGGCGCGGCGCCGTACCGAGCGCAGTCACGCGGAGCTGATCGCCACCGTCGCGCACGAGCTGCGCTCGCCCCTCACCTCGGTCAAGGGCTTCACCGCGACGCTGCTGGCCAAGTGGGAGCGGTTCACCGACGACCAGAAGAAACTGATGCTGGAGACCGTCGACCAGGACGCCAACCGCGTCACCCGGCTGATCGCCGAGCTGCTCGACATCTCCCGGATCGACTCCGGCCGCCTGGAGGTGCGCCGCCAGCCGGTCGACATCGCCGCGATGGTCCAGCGGCATGTGGACTCGCATGTGGCCGCCGGGCAGTCCAGGGAGCGCTTCCGGGTCGACGTCACCCAGCCGCTGCCCGCCCTGTGGGCCGATCCCGACAAGATCGACCAGATCCTCGGCAACCTGCTGGAAAATGCGGTGCGGCACGGCGAGGGACAGGTCACCATCGAGGTGGCACCCGCCGTTCTGGGCGCCCCCGACAAGGACCGCGCGGAAGGTACGGCACTGACGGTGAGCGACGAGGGCCCCGGCATCCCCGAGGAGTCGATGAGCCGCGTCTTCACCCGCTTCTGGCGGGGGAGCAAGCGCGGCGGCACCGGCCTGGGCCTGTACATCGTCAAGGGCATCGTCGAGGCGCACGGCGGGACGATCGCGGTCGGCCGGGCTCCCGGCGGCGGCGCCCAGTTCCGGTTTATTCTGCCCGTCGGGGCGCCGGCGTTCATGGCCTGAGCCATGGCCCTGCTCGGTCCGATGGGCGTGACCGGCCAATCAGCGCGGCCCCAGTAGACTCGACCCTTGGCATGTGTCCGGTCGGGCAGGCCGCTCACAGCACCCAATTCGGAACGGGAAGAGATGTCGGCACCGAACAAGTCGTACGACCCTGTCGAGGTCGAGGCACTGAAACCCGAAGAGATCGAGCGCATGCGGGACGAGGCGCTCGCCGCCATCGCCGCGGCCGCCGGCCTCGACGAGCTGCGCGAGGTCAAGGTGGCACACACCGGTGACCGGTCGCCGCTCGCCCTCGCGAACCGTGAGATCGGCGCGCTGCCGCCGCACGCGAAGGCGGAGGCCGGCAAGCGCGTCGGCCAGGCCCGCGGCGGGGTGAACAAGGCGCTGGCCGCCCGCCAGGCCGAGCTGGAGGCCGAGCGCGACGCCCGGGTGCTGGTCGAGGAGGCAGTGGACGTCACGCTGCCCTACGACCGGGTCCCGGCCGGTGCCCGGCACCCGCTCACCACGCTCTCGGACCGCATCGAGGACATCTTCGTGGCCATGGGCTACGAGGTCGCCGAAGGCCCCGAGATCGAGGCCGAGTGGTTCAACTTCGACGCCCTGAACTTCCCGCCGGACCACCCGGCCCGCGAGATGCAGGACACCTTCTTCGTCCAGCCGCTGGCCGGCGGCTCCGACGGGGACTCCGCGGAGTCGGGTGTGGTGCTGCGCACGCACACCTCCCCGGTGCAGATCCGTTCGATGATCGACCGCGAGCCGCCGGTCTACGTGATCTGCCCCGGCCGGGTCTACCGGACCGACGAGCTGGACGCCACGCACACCCCGGTCTTCGCCCAGGTCGAGCTGCTCGCCATCGACGAGGGCCTGACCATGGCCGACCTCAAGGGCACGCTGGACCACATGGTCCGTGCGCTGTTCGGCAGTGACCTCACCACCCGGCTGCGGCCCGCGTACTTCCCGTTCACCGAGCCGTCCGCCGAGATGGACATGCAGTGCTTCGCGTGCCGCGGCGAGTCGGCCGTCAACCCGGACCGCCCCTGCCGGACCTGCTCCTCCGAGGGCTGGATCGAGCTGGGCGGCTGCGGCATGGTCAACCCGCGGGTGCTCACCGCGTGCGGCGTCGACCCCCGGAAGTACAGCGGTTTCGCGTTCGGTTTCGGCATCGAGCGGTTGCTGATGTTCCGTCACAACATCGCGGACATGCGAGACATCATCGAGGGTGACGTGCGTTTCACCCTTCCGTTCGGGATGGAGATCTGATGCGGATCCCGCTTTCTTGGCTGCGGGAGTACGTCGACCTGCCCGCCGGCGAAACCGGCCGTGACGTCCAGGCCAAGCTCATTTCCTCCGGCCTCGAGGTCGAGACCGTCGAGCAGCTCGGCGCCGGCCTCACCGGCCCGCTGGTGGTCGGCAAGGTCCTCACCATCGAGGAGCTGGAGGGCTTCAAGAAGCCGATCCGCTTCTGCACGGTCGACGTCGGCACCGCCAACGGCACCGGTGAGCCGCAGGAGATCGTCTGCGGCGCCCGGAACTTCGCCGTCGGCGACAAGGTCGTCGTCGTACTGCCCGGCGCGACGCTGCCCGGCGACTTCAAGATCGCCGCACGCAAGACGTACGGCAGGACCTCGCACGGCATGATCTGCTCGGCCGCCGAGCTGGGCATGGGCGACGACCACGACGGCATCATCGTGCTCCCGCCGGAGCACGAGGCCGGCACCGACGCGATCGCGCTGCTGGAGCTCGTCGACGAGGTGCTCGACATCGCCGTCACCCCGGACCGGGGCTACTGCCTGTCGATGCGCGGTGTCGCCCGCGAGACCGCCATCGCCTACGGGATCTCGCTCAGCGACCCCGCGCTCCTCGACGTGCCGCCGCCGAACGCGTTCGGCTACCCGGTCCAGGTCGGCGACCCGTTCGGCTGCGACCGCTTCACCGCCCGCACCGTGGTCGGCCTGGACCCCGAGGCCCGCTCCCCGATCTGGCTGCAGCGCAGGCTGCAGAAAGCCGGCATGCGGCCGATCAGCCTGGCCGTGGACGTCACCAACTACGTGATGCTCGAGCTCGGCCAGCCGCTGCACGCCTACGACAGGACCCGGGTCGACGGACCGATCGGCGTCCGCCGCGCACAGCCCGGCGAGAAGCTCACCACGCTCGACGGCGCCCAGCGGGTGCTGGACGCCGAGGACCTGGTGATCACCGACAACAGCGGTGTGATCGGCCTGGCCGGTGTCATGGGCGGGGCCAACACCGAGATCGCGGACGCGGTCCGCGACGAGACGACGGGCGAGGTGCGCGGCACCACCGACGTCGTCATCGAGGCCGCGCACTTCGAGCCGGTCGCCATCTCCCGCACCGCCCGCCGGCACAAGCTGTCCTCCGAGGCGTCCAAGCGCTTCGAGCGCGGCACCGACCCGCAGACCACCTCGGCCGCCGCACAGCGCACCGCCGACCTGCTGGTGCTGCTCGCGGGCGGCACCGCGGAGGCCGGCGTCACGGAGATCATCTCCCCGTCCGCGCCGCGCACCATCTCCATCCCGGCCGACCACCCGGACCGCGTCGCGGGCACCGAGTACGGCCGCGAGACCGTGGTGCGCCGGCTGCAGCAGGTCGGCTGTGACGTCTACGGCTCCGACGAGCTCGTCGTCACCGTGCCCAGCTGGCGCCCGGACCTCACCGACCCGAACGACCTCGCGGAAGAGGTCATCCGGCTCGAGGGGTACGAGAACCTGCCGTCGACGCTGCCCAAGCTGCCGTCCGGCCGCGGTCTGACCGGATCGCAGCAGCTGCGCCGCCGGACCGGCCGGGCGCTGGCCGGAGCCGGCTACGTCGAGGTGCAGAACACGCCGTTCCTCGGCGAGGCCGCCTTCGACCAGCTCGGCCTGGAGGCGGACGACCCGCGCCGCCGCACCGTCAAGCTCGTCAACCCGCTCTCCGACGAGGAACCGGCGATGCGCACGACGCTGCTGCCGGGGCTGCTGGCCACGCTGCGCCGCAACATCGGACGGGGCTCGCACGACCTGGCCCTGTTCGAGACCGGTCTGGTCTTCCGGCCCACCGGCGCCGAGCCGGCGCCGCCGCGGCTGCCGGTCGACCGCCGGCCCACCGACGAGGAGATCGCGGCCCTGAACGCCGCGCTGCCCGAGCAGCCGCGCCGGGTCGCCGTCGCCCTGTCCGGCGCGCGCGAGCAGGCCGGCTGGTGGGGCAAGGGCACCGCCGCGAGCTGGGCGGACGCCATCGAGGCCGGCCGCACCGTCGCCCGCGAGGCCGGGGTCGAGCTGATCGTCCGCCAGGACCAGCACGCCCCGTTCCACCCGGGCCGCTGCGCGGCGCTGCTCGCCGTCGTGGACGGTGAGGAGCTCCTCGTCGGCCATGCCGGTGAACTGCACCCGCGGGTCGTCAAGGCGCTGCACCTGCCGGACCAGACCTCCGCGATGGAGCTCGACCTGGACCGCGTGGAGCGGGCGTCCTCCGGCCCGGTGCCGGCACCCCGGGTGTCCACCTTCCCGGTGGCCACCCAGGATGTCGCCCTGATCACCGACGCGTCCGTACCGGCCGCCGAGGTGGAGGCCGCACTGCGCACCGGTGCCGGTGAACTGCTGGAATCGCTGCGGCTGTTCGACATCTACACCGGCGAGCAGGTCGGCGAGGGCAAGAAGTCCCTGGCCTACGCCCTGCGCTTCCGGGCCGCCGACCGCACGCTGACGGCCGAGGAGACGACCACCGCCCGCGACGCCGCCGTCGCCGCGGCCACCGCGGCCACCGGCGCGGTGCTGCGCGGCGCGTGACAGTGGCCCTTCGGGCCTGACCGAACGCCGATGGGGCGCACCCGGATCTCCGGGTGCGCCCCATTCGTCGGTCCGGGCCCGGCGGGGGGCACGGTCGTACGGTTATCGCTCACGGGATTCGGGCCGGTCCAGGATGCGCAGCCAGCTGCCGTCCGGCTGGCGGCGCGCCACCTGGGCGCGGCCGCCGGTCCCGTCGGCGGACCGGGTGGCGGTCAGCGCCAGATCGCCGTTGACCAGGGTGGGCAGCGACTCCTCCAGCGTGAAGCGCGGTGCCTGCCGCAGCAGTTGCTCGATGACGCCGCGGATCGCCTCCCGGCCGACGGTCTCGCTGCCGAGCGGGAACCCCAGCACGGCGTCCGGCTCGTAGAGCGCGGCGACTCCCTCGGCGTCGCCCGCGTTCGCCCGCTCCACGAACAGCCGGGCCAGGTCCTCCGGTTGTGCGGCGGCTTCGCGTGTGGTGGTCATGGTCGCTCGCTCTCTTCGCGTGGGTCACTGGTCGATTGGTTTCTCCTCTCCCATGGTGCGACGCCATCGAGCAGAAGTCGAAGAGATGGATCGTATGAGCGGCAGAAGTATCGGTTATGGGTAAGCGCTTGTCCTCGTGCGGAGGTTTCTTCGCTCGATCGGGTGATTCTGCAGGGCTGGGTGTCGTGGGAGGTGCACGGATCGACAGAATCGGTCGCGACGCGGGGGCCCGATCCCTGTGGGGGCGGTTCCGTCGCCGACCGCGCCAAACGGCTGCGAGGGGGAGCCGGCGGGATGATCCGTATCAGAGCAGTTCTCGGGGTGCCGTACGGCACCCCGGCCGTGCTGATGTACGTGCTGCCCGGTGTCTGGATCGCGCTGGTGCTGGTGGTCGCGGTGGTGGCGCCCGACGGGGTGAGCCCGCTGCCGGCGCTCGCCGTGGCGCCCGCCATCGCGTGCGTGGGCAGCGGTCAGCGGCAGTGTGTACTGGTCAGCGGTGTCATCGCGCTCGTGGCGCTGGTGGCGGGGCTGGTGGGCCAGGGCGTCCGTGAGGTGCAGGAGCGGCTCGGCACCGGGGTGGCGGTGCTCGCCGTGGTGGCGCTGTGTTTCTGGATGGCCGGCCGCCGGGCGGTGCTGGCGGCGGAGCTGGAGCGCACCCGGGAGATCGCCGTCGCCGCCCAGCGGGTGCTGCTGCGGCCGCTGCCGCCGCGGGTGAACGGCTATGCGGTGGCGGGCGAGTACCTCTCCGCGAGCCTGGGCGCGCGGGTCGGCGGCGACCTGTACGAGGTGCTGGCCACGCCGTACGGGCTGCGCGCGGTGCTCGGTGATGTCCGGGGCCATGGGCTGGCCGCGATCGACTCGGTCGCCGCGCTGCTCGGCAGCTTCCGGGAGGCCGCGCACGACGAGCCCGAGCTGACCGGGGTGCTGTCCCGGCTGGACCGCTCGCTCCACCGCCATCTGCGGCAGCGTTCGTGCGCGGAGCACCCGGCGGTGGCGGACACCGAGTCGCAGAACCCGGTCGCCGAGGAGTTCGTCACCCTGCTGTTGGTGCAGTTGGGCGACGACGGGAAGCTGGAGACGGTCAACTGCGGTCATCCGCAGCCCTTTGTGACCGGGCCGTACGCGACCGGCGAGCGCCCGCGGCCGCTCGCGGTGGGGGAACCGCTGCCCCCGCTGGGCCTGTTGGACGACGGCGACCGGGCGGCGCCGGCCCATCGCGGCGTGCTGCTGCCCGGCCAGGCCCTGGTGCTCTACACCGACGGGCTGCAGGACGCCCGCAACGCGTCCGGGACGTTCTTCCCGCTCCCCGAAGCCGTGGCGGCCGCGGCCGCCACCGCGCGGATCGGCGGCGCACTGGCCGCCGCGCCCTTCGCCCGCGCGCTGAGCGCCGCGGCCCTGCGGCACACCGGCGGCCGGCCGGCCGACGACATGGCCCTGCTCGTCCTGCTCCGCGATGTGGCCCGCGTCCCGCTGCGGAACCGTTCCGCCGCACTGTCGGGAACGCCGCGCCGCTGAGCCGCTCCAGGGCCGCGGGCTACGGTGGCGGGTGGTCCCGGTAAGTCGTACTTTGCGGATATCTCTCGTCTTCGCAAGGACGCCAGGGACGCAACGGAACGAGGTGTTCGCAGTGGCCGGTGAGTTCGAGGTCTACCAGGACAAGGCCGACAAGTGGAGGTTCCGTCTCAAGGCGGGCAACGGCGAGATCATCGCGGTGGGTGAGGCGTACGAGTCCACGTCCGGCGCGATGAACGGGGTGGACTCCGTCAAGCGGAACGCCGGTGACGCCGCGGTGCAGGAAGTCGCCGGCACGAAGAAGCAGTAGTCGGGGTCCGGCGCGGCGGGCAGGCACTCGGCACAGGCCCAGACGGGATAGTCGCCGCCCTCACGCGGGCGCAGCGTGCCGACCCGTGTCGTCCCGGCGCCGCTCGCCGCGCAGCGGAAGCATGTACCGGTCACGGTCGGCCTCCCAGAGATCGTCGCGGACCGCACCACCCGTCCTGCCGCGGTGTGCCTGGCAACGCAGGGCGGGCGGTGCGGGGTGGGCCGCCGCCAATGCACGAGGGGGAGTCGGCGACCCGGGGCACAGTCAATCCCGCCGCCAACTCCCGGGGGAGCGTGTGCGACCGGCATATGCGGGTGCTCCGCTCACACCCCGTGTGAACGGGCTGGTACTACGCTGCGCGCAGTGGGCGAAACCAGGGGGACCGGATGGAACCCAACACGCTGTTCGACGCCGTCCTCGACGAGGCGGGTGCCTCCCATGCGGGGCTGGCCGCCCGGATCAACGCACTCGGCCGGGCCCGGGGAATGCCGCTCCGCTACGACCGCACCGCGGTGACCCGCTGGATCAAGGGCCAGCGGCCCCGCGGCGAGGTGCCCGATCTGATCCGCGAGGTGCTCGGCGGCCTGGTGCAACGCCCGCTGACCCTCGCCGACATCGGGATGGACCGGGGAGCCGTGGCCCAGACGGCGGGTACCCCGCTGACGGGTTTCGTGGAACGCGCCACGGCGTTATGGCGTGCCGACGAACAGCAGCGACCCCATGTGCGCACCGCGCCCGTACTGACCGGGCCCAAGGCGGTCATGCCGCTGTGGGAGTGGGAGAACCCGCCCGAGGACATGGACGTCTCCCGGACCGGGGTGCAGCGGGTGGCCGGCGCGGACGTGGCCATGCTGCACGCCGCCCGCGCGCACTACGAGGAGCTGTACCGGGGAGCGGGCGGCGTGGCGACCCGGGACCGCGTCGTCGGGTTCCTCAACGCCCAGGCCGCGCCGCTGCTGCGCGGCCGCTACTCCGATCCCCTCGGCCGGCAGCTGCACCGCGCGGTCGGGGCGCTCGTCGGGATCGCCGGGATCTGCGCCTACGACACCGACGCGCACGGGCTCGCGCAGCGCTACTTCCACCAGTCACTGCGGCTGGCCAAGGCGTCCGGGGACCGGGGGCTGGGCGCCTGCGTGGTGGGCATGCTGGTCTACCAGTCGCTCCATCTGCGGGACTACCGGCAGGCGGTGGCGTTCGCGGAGGCGGCGCTGCGCACGGCGGGCCACAACGCCACTCCCGCGCTGGCGGCGGATCTGTACGCGATGCAGGCCAAGGCGTACGGGCGGCTCGGCGACCGGCCCAGCGCCCACCGCTGCGGCCGGCTCGCCGAGACCGCGGAGCAGCGGATCAGGACCGAGGACGAGCCCGCGGAGACCGCCTACGTCCAACCGGGGCTGGTGGACGTGCAGTTGGCGGAGGCGTTCCTGAGCCTCGGTGAGCTGCGGCCCGCCCTCGAACACGCCGTCCAGGCGGTGAGTTCCCCGTCGCACGCCCGGGGACGGGTGCACCGGCTGGCCGTGCTGACCCATGTGGAGCTGCGCCGGGGCGAGGCCGATCACGCCGCGACGCTGGCGGTCCGGATGGTGGAGCAGGGGCGGGGTATGGAATCGCAGCGTCTGCGCGACCGGTTCGCGGCGGTCCGCGGCCATCTGGCCGCCTACGACAGCGTGCTGGCGGTCCAGGCCGCAGGGCTCATCGACGAGCTGCTCCGCGTTCCGTTGTGACGCTCACGCGAGCTGCGATGTTGTCACCATCCGAAAGGAAGGTGGCGGAATCGTGCAATGGAAGAACCTTAGTGAGCGAACTGTGTACAGAAACCGCTGGATGCGCGTCAATCTCGCAGATGTCGAACTCCCCGACGGGCGTCATCTCAACCACTACCTGATCAGGCTGCGGCCGGTCGCGCTGGCCACCGCCGTCAACGAGGCGAACGAGGTGCTGCTGCTGTGGCGGCACCGGTTCATCACCGACAGCTGGGGTTGGGAGCTCGCGGCCGGGGTCGTCGAGGACGGCGAGGACATCGAGACGGCGGCGGCCAGGGAGATGCTGGAGGAGACCGGCTGGCGACCGGGGCGGCTGCAGCACCTGCTGACCGTCGAACCCTCCAACGGCCTGACCGACGCACGCCACTTCGTCTACTGGTCGGAGGAGGCGGAGTACGTCGGTCATCCGGAGGACGACTTCGAGTCGGACCGGCGGGAGTGGGTGCCGCTCAAGACCGTGCCGGACATGGTCGCGCGGGGTGAGGTCCCCGCGTCGAACATGGCCGCCGCGCTGCTGATGCTGCATCATCTGCGCCTGGGGTGATGTTCGCGGCCGAGCAGGCTGTTCAGGACGTGGAGTGCGGCCGCCCGCCGTGCGGGTCTGCGGGACCACACGGCGGGTGCGGCGGCGCCGATCAGCAGCAGGAGGGAGAGGGCGGCGACGGCGACCGCGGGCACCAGCGCGCGGCGTCCACCGACGACGATGGTGAGCGTGCTGAGAGGGAGGCTGAGGATCACGGGGGAGAGTGCTCTATGGGGATGGTCCGGTCTCATGTAAAAATAGTGAAGCACTTGAGAGACGTTTCGTCTACGAATTGGGACGGTGGGCATGGTGGGCAGTGAACGCCACGATCAGCTGTCCCGGTTGGTCCAGGAGGCGCAGACGGCCGGGGACTCGTACCAGGACCTCGCCGACCGGGCCATCGACCCGGTGACCGGGGCCACCGTCTCCAAGCCGTATCTGCACAAGCTCGCCCGCGGCCAGGTCGCCACCGCTCCCGGCCCCGTCCAGCTGCGCGCCATCGCCGCCGCGCTGCGCCGGCCGGCCGCCCTCGTGCAGCGGGCCGCCGCCGAGCAGTTCCTCGGCTGGGTCTCGGACGAGGTGCAGGGCTACGACGACGACATGCGCGTCATCGTCACCTACGCGGAGGCCATGCCGCCCGCGGAGCGCCGACGGCTGCGCGCCACGGTCGAGGCGTGGGAGCGGGCGCGGGCCGAGGAGCGGTAGCCGCCGGAAGGTGCGCTGCGGGGCGGTCGCGGAGGCTCGCTCGCGGGGTCGGATTCCCTTGCGGTTGTTGGCCGGTACAGCTGTTGTCGGGGTGCGGACCCGGCGGTACGTTGCCCTGTGACGCGCATCCGGTGCCTGGATTCGGCCGGCCGCGCGTGCCATCGATGGGGAATACCGTGATCCGGATCGTCTATCTCCTGGCCCCTCTCGAACCCGATGTCGGCGCGGTCGTCCGCGAACGCCGCGGCCGGGTCGAGGTCTATCTCTCCGACCGCCATCACACCCGTGACGGAGTCGCGGCCCTCAACAGCGCCTCCGAGGAGCTCCTCGCGGCAGGGCACTGGTTCCAGCTCTGGAAGGGCGAGATCGTGTCCATCCGGTCGCCCGAGCACTGACCGGGCGGCCGGGCCGCGGGCCGGGGCGGCGCGGGCAGCGCGCCGCCCCGGCCGCC